>WJOQ01000183.1 GCA_009618505.1 Clostridia bacterium
TTCTTAACGTTTCTTCGCCACCAGCAACTATGGAGCAAAGGTCTATCATCTCCCTCAGGCTTGCCGCATCATTGATTTCAGCAATTACCGGCTTTGAGCTATTAAGAATGAACTGGAGAAGAGACACTTTATCGACAATTGCTCCGGGTATGGTCTGATGGCCCGTGGCGAGGTAAGCCCATTCCATATTAGGCAAGGCGTCAATCAATCTCGCTGTGTCGGCGATATCTTCAATATAACATGCCCTTCGCTGACCAGAATAAGGGTTAAGGTAATTCGGACAATCGGGCATCGCACCGAAATGAGATCCAGTCTGTCCATTGAGAACCATCGCCAGTTCTCCTTCTCGGGTGTAGAAAGTAACCATTTTAGGGGAGGTTCTCAGAGCTTGCTCCACCATATAGCAAGGGATTTTTACCCTACTGGGATTGGATACATCGGCACCGGCATCTCCTAATAGCTCAATTGCTTCCTGACACTCGAAAAGGACACCAGTTCTTTCCAGAATTTGAAGGGTTGCCAAGTGTAACTCTTCTATCTGGTTGTCTGACAAGAGGCGAAACTGGGGTCTGCCATATTGAACATAGTTGTGACGCACAATATTCCTCTCTTTTATTAAACTTTAAGACCGCTGAACCAGCCTCCGGCGCATACCCATCTGCCCTGAAGTTCCGCCTGCCCTCACCTTCCTTTCCAGAGTTTTTATTGAAATTTAGTTGACTAGCTTCATAGTTCTCAGGACATCTCTAAGTTCAGCCTTTTCTTCGTCAGTGAGGCCAACAGCAGGTAATCTGACCTCTCCACCCCTCAAGCCGATAATATCCATTGACGCTTTATGTACGGCAATAAACATTGAACTTTCTCCTGCACCAACACCGCCGCTGATAGTTCGCCTGAGAGTGAGTGACCCATGATTCTCTATCGCCTTATTTATAAAGCTGGAATAGGGAGCTTTAGAGTTGACTATATCAGCTACTTTATTGAAATCTCTGGCCACCGCAGCCTCATATAGTGAATATGACAGATCTGGAGCGAAATTCGCCATGCCACTAACATAGCCGGGGCAGCCATACACGGCTTCGAACGAAAACAGTTGCTCACCTTGCCCGCATAGAACCACTGCGTCTTTCGGGTCTACCGTTCTCTGCATCGCATAGTAAGCCCCAACATCTAGCGTATTCTCCTTGACTCCTATAATATTGGGTATCTTGGATAACTTAGCCATTAAAGGCGGATTAATCCAAGAGCCAGATGTATCAGGATTATTATAAATCATTATGCCTATATTAACGCTTTCCGCTACCTGTTTGTAATGTTGATACATTCCCTCTTCTGTTGGAATGTGATAGTAGGGAAGCACAACCTGAACCCCATCTGCCCCGACAGACTCAGCATACTGGCACATCTTGATGGTTTCAGGAGTACCAGCTCGACCTGTTCCCGCCAGCATTACATTCTTCCCCTTTACCTCCTCCACAACCATTTTGATAGCGACTTTGCACTCATCATCGGACATAGCATAAAACTCTCCCGTGCTTCCAAATGGCACGAAGCTAAAGTCTTTGCCTGCCATACGCTCGACCAGCCAGCGTGTATTAGCTCGCATCCCCTCCAAATCAAGGCTACCATCCTTATTGAACGGCGTGGTTTGAACAACCATTACTCCTTTCATACATTTCTTTAACTCACTTAATTGCATTATTCCTTCTCCTTTTTAAATATTTATGCTTATACAGATGGCCTGCGCTTACCTCAATTCCTCTTTTAGCAGAATATTGCTACTCTCCGGGCTCCAATGCACTATCACCTCTCCACCAGAAGAAAATTGATTTTTCTGATCCAGGCTGCTGCTCGAATAAGCAGTTATTAGCTCACCAGAGTGGTCCAGAGAAATCCTCACTTCAATAAAATCACCTTGATAAATCGTCTCTACTATCTGTCCCCTGAATCTATTATCTCCCTCCAAACCAGCCCCTTTAGGCAAAAGCTCTACCAGCTCCGGATGAGCAGAGATGCCTGTAACCTCATCACTACGTATATCCTTATTCTCCAAGGCAATGATCCTCAAACCACCTTCAGTTTCCAGCTGGAGTTTTCCATTACCACTAGCTATCACCTTCCCGGGAAAGATGTTAATGGCCCCCATAAAATCAGCAATAAACTTTGTCCTGGGAGTCTCGTAAATCTCTCTAGGAGTTCCAACTTGCTTAAGTTTTCCCTCTCCCATCACCGCTATTATATCAGATAAGCTGAGCGCCACCTTCTGGTCGTGGGTCACGTAAAGGAAAGTTATCCCCACTTCTCGTTGGACTCGCTTCAATTCTACCTGCATCTCCTTCCTCAGCTTCCTGTCTAACGAAGCCAGAGGCTCATCTAAGAGTAGAATTTTAGGTTTTAAGATTAAAGATCTTGCCAGAGCAACTCGTTGTCGTTGTCCCCCACTAAGCTGAGCTGGACGCCGCTTTTCCATGCCACCGAGTCCCATCAGGTCAACCATCTCTCCCACCCTTTTCCTTATCTCATCTTTGGGAACTTTTCTTCGCTCCAAGCCGTAGCCTGTATTAGCCTCTACTGTCATGTGGGGAAAAAGAGCAAGGCTTTGAAATACTGTGGTGCAATCCCTCTTATACGGTGGAACATCATTAATCACTTTACCATCAATTAAGACATCCCCTTCATCCAGGGTTTCTAATCCAGCAATCAGCCGCAGAGCCGTGGTCTTTCCGCAACCACTGGGACCTAAAAGGGAATATATTTTCCCCTGGTCTACCTTCAAACTAACGTGATCCACAGCAGTAACACCAGGAAATCTCTTGACCACATTTCTTAACTCTACACAAGGAATACTTTCTCTATTTTCCATATGATTCCTCCTTATCCCTTCAAGTCACTTCTTTCCTTTGTGAGAAATTCCTTAGCAGTAAGATGAAAATTGGAAGCATCACCAAGATAGTGGCAATGACATTGAGCATGACACCTTGGGAACCATGCACCATCTGTGAAAAAATATAAAGAGGTAAAGTTGTGACTCCAAGTCCAGTCACAAAGTAGGTGATAGTAAAGTCGTTAAAAGACCAGGGGAAGACTATCATCATAGAAGCGAGAACTGCGGGTAGCAGCAATGGCACGGTTATTTTCCTCCAGGTGGTTAGAGTATTTGCACCAAGATCCGCTGAGGCCTCTTCTAAAGCCCAATCGATTCTCGCCATCCTGCCCAGAACAACAAAGATAACTATGGGGACACAGAAGGTAATATGAGCTATGATGATGCTTGGATACCCCAGAGGAATGGGAATTACCTTGGTGAAAAGCACTAACAACGCTCCTCCTGTCACTATAGAGGGCATTATAATAGGCAGCAAGATGCCTGTCCTTAAAAAGTCCTTGCCTCGGAACTTATACTTATATAAGCCATATGCTACTGAAGTTCCTACTATCGTAGCCACAACAACAGTGATAGATGTTATAAAGAGACTTCTCATAATGGCACTCGTTATTTCGGCATTATTAACAAGGGCACCATACCACTTTAAAGTGAAACCTTCCCAGCTAAGGCCAAATTTATTATTACTAAAAGAGTAAATAATGACAAGCACAACTGGCGCCCATAAGACCGAATAAACTAAGGTCAGTAATGCTAAGTCTAAGTGTTTTTTATTTAAGGATTTCATTTCTATGCCACTCTTTCCAACATTCCTTTCCCACCACCTTTTATACAAAGATATAGTATGAGAAGAATTAAGGCGGTTAAAGTTGAGGCTATGCTGGAACCCATAGGAATATTTCCCACCGCAGTAAAATGAAGGGCAATCAAGTTCCCGGCCAACATGACTTTACCTCCACCCAATAACAAAGGTAGAGCCCACGCACCTAAGCATGGGATAAATACCAGTATTATGCCTGCAAATATTCCTCCTTTAGTTAAAGGCAATGTCACGGTAAGAAACCTCTTCAATGGCGTCGCGCCTAGGTCTGCGGATGCCTCCAATAGAGAGGGGTCAAGGCCCTCCAGCGAAGCATAAATAGGCAGCACCATATAAGGGATGTATGTTAAAACCAAGCCAAACATTACAATATAAGGAGTGCCCAGTATTGCCAGAGGAACTTCGATTAAGCCAAGGTTTAAAAGAACCGTATTTATTACTCCACCGTACGACGTTAAACTCCATAGAGCGTATATCCTAACAAGAAAGCATATCCATGAAGGTAAGATTATAAAGAATAGGAGGGTTATTTTCCACCTACCTCCATACGCTACAATAGAGTGAGCTATAGGATAACCTATTAATAGGCATATCATGTTGGCTGCGAAGGCAAAACCAAGTGTGCGTAAAAGAATTGTTAAGTATTTACCTTTAAACAAAAATTGATAATTTTCAAAGGTAAAAGTGTGTATAATAGCACCCCAGTCCCCTGCTGATAACAAGCTAAAGTATAACATGACCCCCAGAGGAGCAAAGACAAAGGCAATAATCCAGAGTGAAATAGGTCCCACGTAGGGCAAGTGAGCTTGTTTAGTGAGAGATTTTCTTAACTTTTCTCCTAAAGCTCTTGACTTTCTTCCTATGACTTCAGAAACTTGCATTTCGCCCTTCCGTAGGAGAAGGAAGCGAGCTTCCTTCTCCTACTCAAGATATTACGTTTTCAAATCTTCCCATATTGCAATTCTTAGTTCTAGAGCTTTACCTGAATAAGGCTCATACGGCCAAGGCTCACATTTTTCCAGATATCCTTCGGGAGGTGTAAATCCAGACCAATTCCGCAATTCTTCAGAGAGGTCTTCAAATTTTACTGCTGAGCTGGTAGGGCTGTAAGCAATTCCATTGATCAGAGTGGTATTTACCTGAGGACGGGCAAGATAATTCGCGAAAAGGTGCGCCGCTGCCGGATGAGTGGCACCTATGGGCATACAGAAAGGATCCAGGGCAACAGTGGCCCCTTCCGTTGGCCATGCATTAACCAGAGGACATCCTTCTAGATATGGAGGATAACCGCTAGCATTCCACGCAACCCATATCCAAATCTCCTCTTGCATCGCTAACCTCTTTGGGTAAGAATCATAGCCATACAAGTAAGGTTTCTGCTTCAGCAATAAATCCCTAGCTTCCATCAACTCTTGCTCGTTATCAGAATTGAAGTGATAACCAAGGTATAATAATGCTTGGCCAATAACGGTATTCATATCATCCACCATAGTTATTCTTCCCCTATACTTCTCATCTGGTTCGAATACCACCGACCATGAAGGGATGCGAGGATCATCAACATGTTTCGTGTTATAGCAGTAGGAATCGATAGACATCTCCCAAGGTACTCCATACTTTTTATAACCTAACTCAGACCACTGCTGCATTAATGGTTCTAACATGTAATTTTCCTGATTGGGCATCCAGTCCCAATTCAACTCTTTGAGTAGATCCAAATAATATAGTGCTGCAAATCCAGTCCCGCCTTGAATGAGTAGGTCATACTCTGCCTCGGGGTATAGTTTGATTTTCGTGATCATTTCGCTTGCACTACTAAAATGGTCCCGAATAATCTCAATTCCAAATTCCTCAGAGAAATTT
>WJOQ01000358.1 GCA_009618505.1 Clostridia bacterium
TTTGATAAAATTAGGCCGATGGAAGGCCTTCCATTCTTCCCAGGTCATATAACTCGTCTTCCCCTGTCAAAGTGCCTGTATCAGCCTCCTTTTGTTCTTTTTGTCAAGTGCTATATTTTTTTGCTTAAGGGTTATTTGCCTTAAATCTGCTTTAATCTTTGTCTCTTGTCTCCCTATCTATTTAAGGGTTTGCCAACATTGTGGATATTTATTATTCAAGTTTTAAAACAGTGCCCTGTTCTCTCTCAAGAGAGATATAAAAAATACCTTCCTTAACTTCATACCTTTCACCTTTCTTCACCATGTCCTTAGCCTTGTTGAATCTACCCAATTTATTAGATAACACTATCTGTATGTTCTCCTTATCTTTGTTCCCGATATTGAGAAGGTAAATATAGTGAGCCTTCTCATTTTTGAAAAAACGCACTTTTACCTCATTATTACTGGTACATATGTGCTGTGTAATTCCGGCAAAATTGAGCACATTCCTGATAAAAGAGGCAGCTTCTGCAGTATTTTTCCTATAGTAGGTTAAGCCTGGGTACGTTCCTATGAGAAGAGTTCGACCTTTCCCAAAGCGGTTTTCAACTATTCCAATGGACCCATCCGGGTAGAAGCCACAGGGTTTGCCAGCTTCAGGAGAGAATTTTTCCTGATGGAGGATAGTTGGAACTGAAAAGCCCTGCCAATATAGAGAAAGTCCTTCCTCTGAATCCACCCCTTTCTGCACTGCTCCAAATACCTTATCCAGCCCTGACCCGGGTACCTTAAAGGAGCAGTACCCATGATCGGTAAAATGAGCTGGGCAGGCCTCGGAGACGAGTATTCCACCTTCCTCAACGTAGGTTTTAATCTTATCGGCAGTCTCTTTTTCCAGCATCAATGGAAAAGGGAGGTAGAGGAGTTTGTAGTTTCCAAAATCATCAGGTTTAGCAAAATCCACCTGAACATTTATTTCCCACAGGGCACGGTATACACCTTGCAAGGAGTGAGCATAAAAGTCGGTATTCCCCTCTGCCGCAAAACAGAAAAGTTGAGATTCATTTACCATAGCAATAGCTAGATCTCCTTTAACCAGTTTAGCATCCTCTAACTCTGCGTTATCTTTTGCAAAGTGCGCAAACCAGGCAGCCTCCTTTGTCCTTTTTGTAGGAGATCCATCCAAATCACAGAGACCAAATCCAGGAGACTCAGGTCCCAGAAGTTCTGGTCGCCACTGCCAGTATAATACTCCCTTGCACCCGCACATAAGGGAAGCCCAGTTCCAGATCCTGTAATCACCTAAGGTAGGGGTTCTGCTGCGCCGGATACCTCCTGGGGCTACAGCGTTGCCACTTTGCACATGTCCCCCTTGAAGCTCCTCCTGCCAGATGGTCTTTCCTCGAGCTGAAGAGCGGGTAACATCCACCCACATAAAATATTTGACTGGATCTGACTTTTTCTCAACTTGAGGATAGGACCAGTAAGGAAAGGTTGAAAGTCCCCACTGTTCAACCTCATCTGCATTAAACCAGTCATCATTTAACCTATACGGAAGTTCACCTAAGGAGCCTGCTATTCCATGGGAGAGCATTTTATGCTTCCTGTCACCTTCTCTAAGAGATGCTACTCGCCAGTGCATAAGATTTTTATGATTCACTAAGCGAAATTTGAGCCAATCCAACCAATCAGGGTACCCTCCTAGGAACCTCGGAGGGATAACTTGCTCCCAGTCAGTATAGCGACGGTACCAGTTATCTGAAAGGTTTTCTATAGTTTGGTATCTCTCCTTTAACCACCTTCTGAATGTCTCAACCGATGCACTGCAGTAGCAATACCTTCTCTCCTTGCCAAAATAGCCAGGTGGTTCGAAAAAAGCCTCATCCCAGACATCATATCCGTACAGAGAAGGATGATCTTCGTATCTTTTAGCTAAAGCCCTCATAAACTTCGTAGCCTCATCCCTTACCTCTTTATTATCCAAACACAATCCAGGCCATCCTCCTCCTGGAGTATTAGGTCTTGCAATGAGGTCAATCCTTACCCCATCATGAGCTACATACCTTGTATAAGGATATTTTTGAACAAGCCAGTAAGGAGCATTCTCAATTATTAAACTGATTACAACTTGAAGCTCATTTTCAGCTGCCAGCTCAAATAATCTATCAAAATGAGAAAAGTCAAATTCTCCTGGTGCGGGATGCATATGATTCCACATGGCCCAGAACTTCACCGTGTTAAAGCCTAACTGCTTCATATTCCTTAAATCTTTTGCCCACTCACTTTGAGGTGGGTTTGGTGTTCGGTAGTACTGTGCACCATAGACAAGCATAGTAGTCCTCCTTCTATGTAGTGTAAAATTTTAGATAGTTCAAAGAGTCCTCCTCACTGTTTGACAGCTCCCGCAGTGAGACCTGCTACGAGATATTTTTGAAAAGGGAGGAAAAGCAGAACAGGCAGAATTGCTATTACAGAAGCTGCCATAAGATGTCCCCAATAGATAGTGTACTGGCCTACTAGGCGGTAAATTGCCACTGGTAAAGTAGGATATTTAGAACATAACAAGAATGCGAATAAAAACTCAACCCAACTCATTATAAACACATAAATCCCTGTAGCCATTATTCCTGGGGCAGCTAAAGGAAATATAATTCTAAAAAATGCCTGCAATCTACTAGCTCCATCGATGAAGGCTGCTTCTTCTAATTCTACCGGGATGCTTTTGAAATAGCCACGTAAAAGAAAAATACTGATGGGTAAGGAAAAAGTTATATAAGCTAAAATTAAGCCAGGGAGAGCATTATACAGACCTAAGTCCTTTAGCACGAAAAAAAGAGGAACAACAAAGAGTATAGGGGGAATCATCTGAGTCAACAAGATCGAGAGACTCAAGGAATTTTTTCCTCGAAAAGAGAACCTGCTGAAACTATAGCCTGCCAATGATCCAATAATAACAGAAATGAACGAGGCAGAGATAGCTACTACCAAACTACGTCCCATAGAACTAATAAAATTTATCTCGTAAAGACCAGGAGCCCCAAAGAATACAGTGCGGTAATTTCCAAATGTTATAGGTTGAGGTAGATACTCGATAGGGATTGTATATATCGACTCGTTAGTTTTGAGAGAAGTTAAAACCATCCAAAGAAAGGGAGCTAACATTATAAATACACCTATCCCCACACCAAGGTAAAGTAGTATTCTCTTCAAATATCTAAAATTTCCTCTTTTTCTATTCATTGAGTCTCACTCAGTCTTTCCTAATATTTTGAGATAAAAGAATACAAAGACCCCGTTAATCAAGGCTAGCAAGATGGCTGCACTAGCACCAAGCCCGAACCGAAAGTTCTTAAAAGAATACCTGTATACAAGAAGAGGAAGTATCTCTGTGGCTTCACCAGGCCCACCTTCTGTCATAATAAATATTAGGTCAAAAAAGACCATTGTCCATATAGTGGTAAGAAGAAGTAAAATTAACAGAAGATAACGTAGAGAAGGTAGAGTGATATATCTAAACTTTTTCCACCAATCTGCTCCATCTACAGTTGCTGCCTCATAAAGCTCGAGTGGGATAGCACTCAGCCCTGCTAAGATCATTACTGTAGTTAAAGGAATAGCTTTCCAGATATTTACAGAAATTACCGAAACCATAGCTAAACGAGGATTAGCAAGCCACATTAGAGTCGGTAACCCAAGCCTTGCAAAAACATCGTTGAACACGCCATACTGATCACTCAGAATCCATCGCCAGTTTAGTCCAATGACTACGCCTGAAGTCATCCAGGGAATCAACATGAACGTTCGAACAAGAGAATTTCCTCTAAATTTTTGGTTTAGCAATAAAGCAAATCCTAATCCTCCTAAGAGCTGACCAGCTACACTACCACCTGTCCAGATAAAGGTCCTATAAAGTGCCCCAAGAAAAACCTCACTTCGTAGAATCTCTAGGTAGTTTCCTATTCCCACAAACTCGAAAGTCCTCTCAAGCAAATCAAATTCAAATAAACCTAAATAAAAAACTCTGATCATGGGATAAAGGTATATTATTATCAAGGCCACTAAAGCTGGTAATAAAAATAAATAAGGTTCAATTGACCTTTTAACCTTAAAAAGACTAGCTCTTAACTTCATAACGAATCTGCTACCTCCCAAACAGGGAGAAGGGGTAAACCTCTCAGAATAAGAGCTCTTTCTTAATTCTTAGAGATAAAACGCCTTCTCCCTTCACACAACAGTTCCCTGTTATTCAATAGTCTTCTTAATCTCTTCTGCTATCTTATCCAAAGCCTGCTCAGGTGTTTCTTCCTCTAAGAGAACTTTCGCTAAATGAGTGTAGGTTGCTTTGTTAATGGCTCCCCATCTGCCTGTCTTCGGATGCTGTCGCGTCTGGTAGGGTACAGAATCTTTATAGGCTTTGAACACTGGCTTATCAAAGAGAGGATTAGCAAAGACAGAGGTTCTCACTGGCATATGCTTTAATTCCTTAGACCACCGAAGGATTTTCTCCTTGCTTACCAACCATTTTAGCAAATCTACAGTTTCTTTGGGATATTTGGTATCCTTGAATATCTCGTAGAAACAAGCATGGTATGGTACAGCGTATCCGGCAGGGCCTGCTGGTAGTACAGCCATGCCATAGTTGAGATGAGGAACCTCAACCTCGTAATTAGCAATATTCCACGAGCCACAGAGATACATAGATCCTACACCCCCCTTGAAAGCATCGTTTACTTCCCCATAGCCGTGACTAGCCGCTCCTGGAGGAGAAATTTTATACTTTTTAACGAGATCAACGAAGAACTGGATTGCTGTTTTTCCTGCTTCGTTGTTAACTACTATGTCCTCAGGAGTGTAGATGCCATCACTTTTCTCTGGTGAAAGTTCATCTCTGAAAAAAGCTCCTCCTGCTTGAAAGAGAAAAGCCATGAAGTCGCTCACAGCATCGTTGCCTTTACCATGTAGCCCAAAACCGTACTGGTCGATTTTACCATCCCCGTCTGTGTCCTTAGTTAACTTCTGTCCAATTGTCACCAGTTCATCCCAAGTGTCAGGTGCCTCTTTAATACCGGCTTCATCAAAATGGTCTTTATTATAATACAAGACAGTCCTAAAGCCATCTTGAGGTATAGCGTAGATGCGATCTTTATAAGTGACATCCTCCCACATAATAGGATAGATATCCTCGAGGGCTTCCCATCCTTTAAGATAATCATCCAGGGCTAACAATTCTCCCATCTTCGCCAGTGAATACTGATACGGGTAATCTGCTCGAAGAATGTCTGGGGTCTGTCCAGTCATTACAGCCACAGGTACCTTTGTCTCCCTTTGCCCATGCGGTATCTCATAGGCTGTTATCGTAATATTAGGGTGTAGTGTCTCATATTCATTGAAATACTCGTGGAGTAACTTTATTTCAGCCAGAGAGAAAGTGTTCCAGAAATCGAGAGTAATTTTCTTCTGTGCCGCTGCTCCCCCTACCGCGTTTCCTAATATCATAAACACCGAAAAAATTGTTACTAAGAACGTACATTTTACTAATTTTCTTATCACTTTTTATCTCCTTAACTTAATTTTTT
>WJOQ01000131.1 GCA_009618505.1 Clostridia bacterium
ATTGTCTTTACTTCTTTATGAACACGGAGCTCCATCCACTTAAGCCATACCCTTTTATCAGTCTTTTCATTTAAATAATTACCATTATTATCCTTTAAAAAATAATTAACACTAAATATTTTAGGTGGATCTTCAAGTGAGTCTCCAAATTTAAGATTAATATCTATATATTTCCCAACAGGAATTGAAAGAAAATCAAGGTTAGACATAGGATTAAATTTTCTTACACCCGTTTTACCAAGAGTAGCTGCGGTTGTTTCTGACTCTATAGAGGCACCCATACTTACAATTCCATGAGCCCAATTATATGCCTCCTGTACCGGTACCAGTGTATCTGAATCCCTTCCTCCATACATTATTCCCTTGATTTCGACACCGTTTGGATTATCATAATTTATATCCAGGTTATCTAAATCTTTAAGATTAACTGTAAATCTTGCATTCTTATGAGAAGGAGTTATCTCTTTTCCTTCAGAGTCTTTCTTTCCTGGATACCACTCACCTGAATAATTTATTCCTTTTTCAGGTACTTCTCCAGGCTTTCCTTTCCAATAAACATCTCCATCCTCGGTTACCAGCACATTTGAAAATATAATTTCTTTTGGCTCATTTAGAACTTTCCATATATATGGATCATCATCTGGATTAATATCTTCTATTATTCCAAAAATTCCTATTTCCACATTAACAGCATATACTTTATTTTTAATTTTCTTAATATAAACAATATCATCGCCTACTATTGTCTCCTCAGGAATCATTGCTGTAGAAGTCTTTCCACACATTGATGGAAAAGCACCGGCAAAATATGTTACTCTGCTCCCCGGACCATGTATTCCAGAAATAAACATATGTTCAGTTAACCAATTTTCTTTTGAAGCTCTGTTTATTCCAAGACGCATAGCAAGCTTCTTATGCCCGATAGTATTTCCTCCATACTGGGTATTTACAGAATATACAACATCCTCTTCAGTATCCATGTATATTCTTCTTTTATTGACATTTATACTTACTGCATCCTTAACTTCTCCTTCAGAATGTACGAACTGGAAGTAATC
Source organism: Clostridia bacterium (assembly GCA_009618505.1). Next base: position 1,059 of record WJOQ01000131.1, read on the forward strand.
TTTATAATTTCCAAGCCTCCTAAATTCTTCATATCCAGGTCTATAAAGTATAATTTCAGAATGCGCTACATAACTTGAATCAGTTAACTGAATTGCAGGTATTGAGAAATTAGAATTCGCCGGTCCCAAACAAAAAAACAGTATATATAATTCTCTATCATGCATTATGTTTTTCATAATGCCAAAAATTTCCTTAAGTCCACTTTCCTTATCTATTATATTCAGATTTTGTCCTAAATAAACTCCTTTGGGAACCAGAAACTTAGTCCGCTCTTTATCTCTGGCCTGATCATAGTAGCCATCAAAATGAACTGTATGTCCTTCTATAGAAAGTTTCCTTTCCTCACCATCTTCTATCGCCTTTTTCCTAATATAATTAAAATCACTTACAGAATCATTACAAATAAAAATTGATTTAGGATTTAAAAGTTTAACAAATTTTGTAATTAAATTATAAATGTAATTATTTTCTAATTTAACTACCTTTTCAAAATTTACTATGCTGCATTTAACTTTTACTACCTCCAGATCTTTATTCATATCTTTCCTCCATTATAATTTCTAAAACAGTATTATTTTATTTCCTTTTAATGCTTTTATTATTATTCAATAAAAATATAATATTTCTTCAATAAATTAAATATTTTTAAATTATACTAAATAATTTTAAAAAAACATAGCAATATTATTATATATCTTTAAAATAAAAAATAATTTTAAAAAAACATAAAATTTATCAATTTTAAATAACTTTTTTAAAAAATTCAATTATTTTTTAAAATTTTCAACTAATTTTATATCAAAACAGTCAGGAATATAATATTTTTAGCTTTTTATATAAAAAAAAGGGGAGTGACCTACTCTCCCACACCGTTACCAGCATAGTACCATCGGACTGAAGGGCTTAACTTTTGTGTTCGGGATGGGAACAAGTGTTACCCCTTCGCTATAGCTTGTTTGGATTTCTATCTAAAGAGAAGACCAATCACTAATAAACTACACAATATTTTCTTCATCTTGTTTAATTTCCCAAAGGATTGTGGAAATAGCCTCGTCAATACTTGCCTCCACCTTTTTCGAAAGTTCAGTACCAGGACTTATTGTTTCCGGCTCAATGCCTATCAATATAATTTTGCAGCTTGCTAAGTTATGGTGAGTCTGCTTCAGTAATTTAAGCACCTCAACTACCGAGAGTTGGTGTGCTGAACGGAGCCTACTCTTAATCTCTTTCAACTCATCATAATTAAATCTATAAACTTGGCCTGGCTCTCCACCAGCACGAATTGCATCTATAATAATAATTTTCCGATGACTTCTAAGCTGGGTGAGAATGCTCGACAAATCAGAACCACAATCAATTATTTGCACATTAGAGGGAAGCCCGATTCGCACAAGTTTTTCTATTATATATACACCTATTCCTTCATCCTTTAGAAGCGGATTCCCTGCGCCAACAATTAATATATCATTCATTTATAATTTACCTCAACTAAATGAACCGCACAAGAAATACAGGGGTCGTAGGCTCTTGCTACCATCTCTAATTTATCTGATAGGGACTCCTTAGACTCATTGATGAGCCTCCCGACCGAAACCCTGAGGTCTTTCTCCAAATTGGCTAAATTCTGTGCTGTAGGCGTAATGACATCGGCGTTAGCAAGCCTTCCTTTCTTATCAAAGGCGTAGCTATGAAACAACATGCCACGCGGTGCCTCACAAGCAGCTGTCCCTCTGCCGGCTTTAACCTTTACCCTGGCAGGTCTTTCATCTTTTATTCCATGTTTAAGAAGCTGTTCTATAATCTCAAGTGACCTTTCTACAGCATAGACCAACTCAATAGCTTGAGCGAGGTTGTTGTAAAGCGCATTTTGTGATGGTGAATTCAAACCTAATTTTTCCATAGCCTTTTTAGCCTCTCCGGTTATCTTGTGTCCATTTAACATTATCCTTGCCAGAGCGCCTACCATAAATGGTTTGTTTTTAAATTGGCTGTGCTTGGCGTGAGAATGCAGAACAACCTTTTCGTTACAGACTTCTTTATACTTACTGATATCTACTGAGTCACCAGTTGATAATATTATCCTATCTCCAAAAAAGCTATATTTTCCATCGACAGATTCCAGTGCCGCGTAAACTGTTAGGGATTCAGGGAAGTTAGGAATTTTCAAAGTAGCCATTAGATCGATAGTTTCTGAGGCTTGTTGTACTCCCTTTTTCAATTGCTTTCTTAAGTCCAGAAGTAGTTCTTTATTCGGTAACCTCCCAAAGCCACCAATCACGGCGTTTACAGGATGTACTGCCCTGCCGCCTATCACCTCCTGGATTGTGTTTCCAAGTTTTTTTAAATCCAAACCCATTTTCACCAGCTCGGGCCGATCGGCTGCTAAACTAATAACTCCTGTATAACCCAGATAGTCTGGCACTGCCAAACAGAATAGATGAAGAGCGTGGCTTTCGATATTCCCTCCCTGAATTAAAAGGTCCCGCAACAGGGCAGTTTGGGGCGTGATCTTGACGCTAAAGGCATTCTCTATGGCCATCAAGGAAGTTATTGTATGAACTGCAGAACAGATAGCGCATATCCGCGATAATATCGGCGGAATCTCATCGTAGTACCTCCCGATTATGAGGGGTTCAAAAAAACGGCTCCCCTCAAAGATGTCCACGTTTATCTGCGCGACCTTTCCATCTTTAATATCAACAGTAATACCGCCGTGTCCTTCGACTCGACATAAGTGATCGATGACTATTGAATTGTGCATTCTATTATTCCTTTTTAAATTGTTCCTGCAAAATCTCTGCTTTAGCAGCAAAGCTTCGCAATCTATTTTCTATATCTCTCAGGGTAAATCCTTTTTCTTTCAATATCTTCACCTCAGAGGCAACGTTAGCCTCATCAACAGGACCTCTGCAGCCATTGCAAGGGATATTATAACCTGGGCAGCGGGCACCGCAACCAGCCACAGTTATAGGCCCCAGGCACAATTCATTTCTCTCAACTAACATGCAGACATATTCGTTCATCTTACATTCTGTGCATACCGCATAACTGGGCAGCAAAGGTTGGTCGCCATGTAACAAAGAGGCAACTGCCTTTAAGAACTGCTCTTTCTCTATTGGGCATCCTGAAATAGATAAGTCAACCTTAACAAAATTCTTCAAAGGCTGGGCCGGGATGCTTTTAAAAGACCTACCCTTTGTGCCGTAGACTTTCTCTAAAAATTCTTCTCGCGGAACATCGTTTCTCATAGCTGGAAGTCCGCCCCATACAGCACAGGTGCCAAGTGCAATAAGCAATTTTGATCTTTTCCTGATTTTTTTCAACGACTCCTTATCCTTAGGCTGAACAACCGATCCATCGACAAACGAAATATCCAACTCACACTTGTCATCATTTTTAGTCATAGCTGTAGGAAAACACTTAATATCGATAGCACCCAAGATATCGATAAGCTGGTCCTCGCAATTTAGAATCACTATCTGCTCACCAGCGCATCCTGTCAATCCAAATATGCCGACTTTTGGTTTCACCATAACCATCCTTTATTCAACCATTTCCGGTAGGTTCATTACATCCCAATAAGTAAATATGGGTCCATCTATACAGGTATATTTATAGCCAATGCTACAATGCCCACACTTACCTACACCGCATTTCATTTTTCTTTCCAGAGACATCAATATCCTATCCTTGGAGAAATTTCTCTTTAGCAACTCCTTTAGAACAAATTTATACATAATAGGAGGCCCACATAGAGCAGCATAGGTCGTAGCAGGGTCAAGTTCTACATAATCAAACAACTTTGTTACCACTCCAAAATGGGCCTTCCATATTCCTTCCGCATCTGTATCCACTGTTAACAAACACTTCATATCAGGCCTATCAATTAGCTTTAAAAGTTCATACTTGAATAACATCTCGTCAGGGATTTTTGCGCCAAACATAAGTATAATATCTTTGAATTTGGCACGGTTGTCCAGGGCATACCAGAGAAGAGATCTCAAAGGAGCCATCCCTAAACCACCGGCTATAATCAATAAGTTATTGCTCTCTAACTTCTCGATTGGAAAACCATTGCCATAAGGGCCTCTGATTCCAACTAATGCATTTAAAGGTAATCTGAATAAAGCATTGGTTACTCTCCCAATTTTTCTCACACAGAGCTCAACAATCCCCGGCCGAGTAGGCGAGGAGGATATCGAGATAGGTGCTTCACCACTACCTATTACACTCAACTCAACGAATTGACCAGGCCTATAATTAAAATTCGAAGTAGTCTTGGGATCTTCAAATTTTATCTGAAACAAAAGATGATCCTGAATCTGCGGAAGAACCTTGATAATCCTGGCTAAATATGGCTGATGTATATCATTTTTTACTTTTGCCAGAGTTGAGTGAGTACTCATAATTTTACGCCTCGTATTCTATTAATTACCTCTATAATATCTATTTTAGCCGGGCATGCCTCTATACAACGTCCACATCCGACACAACTTGGCCTTCCATATTGGGCAACAAATCCCCTCTGTTTATGGAAAAATCTATTCTTTACCCTGGATGACCGATCTGCTCTGAAGTTATGCCCTCCAGCAACCAAGGCATAATCCTTAAATAAGCAGGAATCCCACTGTCTTTTGCGCACTCCATGGTTGGCATCCAGATTAACTTCATCAAATACATCATAGCAGTAACAAGTTGGACAGACCATCGAACAACTACCGCAGCTAAGACACTCCTTGCCAATCTCTTCCCACACCTTGCTTTCATACTCCAGGTCCATTATCTCTGGCAAGTCACTAAGTTCGATATCCACCTTGAAAAGATTCTTCTTCTCATCAGACCTCTTTTTATACTCTGCTATATCCTTTCTATCCACTTCTTTAAACAGGTCTTGAGTCTCACGCACCATATCATCTCCCCGGCCTGTTCCTACTCTAACCAAATAGGAGTTACCGATATCTGATAAAAACAGGTCAAAACCATCCTCTACAAAGTCTGCCCTCATTGAGCGGCAGAAACATTTATCATCCGGGATACAATCCAATCCGATTATGGCAGCATTCTTTCTTCGGGTGAAATAACGATTGTCTACAAATTCTCCTGCAAAGACCAAATCGAGTATCTTGAGAGCATAGATATCGCAAGAATGAAGTCCAAAGATCACATATTTTTTTCTCAATTCTTCTGTCAACGATTGGTAGCCTTCCTCTTGAGAAAATTTAAATAGAGTATCGGTTGGTGGATGGAAATATTTCTTGGGCGGCAAGATAGTCCTGGTATACTCAAGCTCTATCCTGGAGAAATCGGTAAGTTTTGAGAAAACAAATTGCTTATCGCCTTCTCTAACAGGGACATGTACTTCACCAAAGTTATTCAAACTGAAAATAAATTCATTCAAATTTTTCTTATCTAACTTTAGTATCTGCATGGTCTTAATTAGATTCTTTCTTAAATTTTGGTAAAATGACAAAAAATGTACTACCTTTTCCTAATTCACTTTCAACCTTGATGGAACCAGAGTGCACCTCCACTATCTTCTTGACAATAGATAAGCCCAAGCCTGTACCATCAATATGGCGTGTCTTGTCACTTTTGACTCTGAAAAATTCGTCAAATATAAATGGGAGATTTTCTTTAAGAATACCTATTCCTGTATCAGAAACCTCTACGATTATATGATCTTCTTGCTCCTTCGCCTTTATCAAAACACTGCCTCCTTCATGGTTAAATCTTATCCCATTAGAAATCAGGTTGGTAAACATCATTTTCAAGCTCTCCTTGTCACCTTTGACTTTATTAAGGCTGGTAGTGACGTCTATTTCCAAAGCGATTTTCTTCATCTCTGCTTCTGGACGCATGAAACCAATGGTGTCCGTCAGGATAGAAGATATATCTAACGGTTCAAACTTCCCTACAACTTCGCCTGCTTTAATTCGCGTCATATCTAACCAATCATTGATAAGCTTTAACAGCGCATCAATTCTCTCCCTTACCCGCCCCAGCATCTTTCTTTGCTTTATTGCTACCTCACCGGTTATCCCACCCAATATCACCTCAAAATACTGCTGAATATCAACAAGGGGGGTGCGCAGTTCGTGAGAGACCATAGTGATGAAATTTTCTTCCATCCTCTTTTTCTCTTCTCGAAGAGTAGCAGCTTCAAGAGTCAATTTCCTCTTTTCTAACCCCCTCTTAACAATAAGGCGCAGCTCATCCGGAGTAAAAGGTTTGGGGAGAAAGTCGTAAGCGCCCTGTTTCATTGACTCCACTGCAGAGTCTATTGTTGCAAAACCGGTAATAACTACAGCAATAATATTTGGATCAATATCTCTAACCTTTTTAAGTACTTCCATACCACAAACCCCGGGCATCTTCAGGTCAACCAGAATCAAATCAGTCTTTAGCTCTATTACTTTCTGTAAGCCAGTTTCACCGTCCCCAGCAGTCTCTACCTGGTATCCCTCCTTAATCAATACCTGAGAACAGGAGTCCCTCATAGCCTCCTCATCATCAATAACTAAAATATTAAACATCTTAATTTCTCAAAGCGTTTATTTCTTTAAAAGATTCTCAACCCGCTCCAGTAAATCGTCTGCCTTGACAGGTTTCTCCACGTAGTCATCTGCCTCAAAATACTCTCCATTGGTCTCTGAAGAGAATTTAAGACCGGTCTTCTCAGTAATAGCTGATATTGCCAATACCGGGATTTTCTTCAATTCTGGATCGTGTTTAAGTTTATAACAGATATTAAAGCCATCGTCCAGCTTTTCCATCATGATATCAAGAAGGATCAAATCGGGCCTCTCAGAATTGATTTTCTCCATCCCTTCATTTTTGTCATAGGCAGCTACTACCTCATAGGATTTGTTCTCTAAGATCGCCTTCGTTGCCTCCACAAAATTAGGGTCGTCGTCAATAATTAAAATCTTGGCTATTTTCTCCATTGTGTATACCTCTTTTCTCTTTTGTTAATCACATTTCTCCACAGGTAATCTTATGAGGAAAGTCGTACCTTTTCCAACCTGACTTTTAACCTCGATATTTCCCCTGTGATTCTTTATTATCCCGTAACTAATAGCTAACCCGAGTCCTATTCCACTAGTTTCCTCCTTGGTTGTAAAGAATGGTTCAAACAACCTTTCCATAATCTCCTGGGGGATCCCACATCCTGTATCAGTAAATCCGATTTCCATAGACTGTCCGTCCTCCAGGAGTTGGGTACTAATAGTCAAACTCCCTCTTCCCTGCATCGCCTCTACTGCATTCAAGATGATGTTCATAAAAACCTGTTGAATTTGGGTTTTATCTATCATTGCCATAGGTAGGTGAGGATGAAGTGTTTTGGTTATCTTAATATTTTGAAATAGTACTTGTTTCTCAACGAGGGCTAAAACACTCTCCAAAATCTCATTTATATTTGCCGGCTCCTTCTTTGGTTCAGTTTTTCGGGCGAAGTCCAGGAGTCCCTTTACAATCTCTTTACACCTTATAGTCTCTCTAACAATCTTTTTTAAGTTCTCTCTTTTAGAATCCTGTAGTTCTGACTCCTCCAGCAAGAGCTCGCTGTATACCAAGATTGCCCCCAGGGGATTGTTTATCTCGTGAGCGACACCAGCAGCTAATCGTCCAAGAGAGGCCAATCTTTCTGATTCCTGTATCTTTTGTTGAGCACGCGCTTTTAATTGGTCATCTCTTTCTTTTATAGAAGAGGCCATGAAATTAAATGCCTCTGCCAACTCACCAATCTCATCCTTTGAGGTGAGCTTAACTCTTTGTGTTAAGTCTCCCTTTGCCAGTCGCTTTGAGGCATAGACCAACCGCTTAATAGGTTTCAGTACACCAGAAGCTAAGAAATACGAAATAATTAATGCCAGTGCCATTCCGGCAAACGTGATTCCCAGGAATATCCCCATGGTCTTATTTCTCATATCAGTAAATTTTTCTTCGAGAAGACCAACATATAGAATGCCGATGATCTCACCTTTTATATTCTCTATCGGCTCGTATGCAGTGATATACCAATTATTTACCACAAACGCCCTATAAATCCAGGGCATTCCCTCCACTAATACTTGATCGTATACCTCCTCAGAGACTCGAGTCCCTATAGCCCTGCTTCCATCCAGATTCTGGACATTAGTTGAAATGCGCAGATCTCCCTGGAAGATAGTTACTGTCCCGATATCCTTTCCTTTATACTTTACTCCCTTAAAGACCGTATCCTTCACTTTGTCAACTATCTCATAATTTCTATTGAGTAATCTCCCCGCATATATGATACCTAATAGTTCGTTGTCATAACCCATGACAGGGGCTGCCGCTTTCATCACCATTCCCGATGTCTCTTCCTTTTCTGGCCTTGATTTCTCCATAGGAGTTGGTATAAATTCTATATAAGCTTGCTCAGCTAAATCTTCTCCTTCTTTCTCCAGCTCTTTTCCTGAAATTATCTGAGTTGAAGCAACTACCTCTTTCTCCAACAGTACCATATTTACTAACTCATCTTCTGCCTGACTATCATCGTAAACGTCAGGATTGCTCGCCCTGAAAAGAACCTTTCCATTCTTATCTGTGAGGGTGAGTATATCTAAGTGCTCCTCTTCTCTTATTCGCACAAGCTCTTCTTCTATACCCTCCAGATCACTTTTCAAAAGTGCTTCTTTTATGAAAAATCTTACAGCAGTCAGTCTCGCTAAGTCTTTGATCTCCTTAAGTTCTCCTTCATATATCTCTCTTGCCGAATTCAGATTGGTTCTGACCCTATCCTGTTCCTCTCTTATCATTCCATCTACTATTAGATTTACCCCCACCAATGTAGCAACAAAACCAGTAACAATTACCACAGCAAGGAAACTTACAATTAATTTTGTCCTCAAAGATATCTTCACGTCTGACATAGACCTTTATCGCAATCTAGAGAAAAACTATCAAAGTTTTTAATTCATATTTATTTTTAAATGCTTACATAATCCTTGTCTCACTCAATAAAGTATACTTACTTTATCATCTTTATCAAATATTCGAATTGCCTCACTAAAAATGTAATCCAAATGGTATCGTTGCCTCATATAAAAATGTAAACGAAATTGTTTTAATTATAAGGGTCTTTTCTCTATATTTGAAGAAAAACAATTCCTTAAATATAGAGGAGGCAAGATAAGGATGCAACTATTAAGCAAAAAAGCAGTAACAGCTGAATTTAAAGGTAGATATGCTAAATTATCTAAGAAAGAAAAGGGAATACTTTTAGACCAATTTACTGACCTTACTGGATATAACAGATCATACGCACCCAGGATTTTAAATTTAAGAGAAGGAAAGACAATAGGATGTGCAAAGGTATATGGTAGGAAAGTAAAGTATGTTTTAGATAAAAATAAAAGGATAAAAAGAAAAAATAGTAGAATATATGGCTTAGGATATATTTTCTGTTTAATAAAAATTTGCTGAAAAAAATAAGCAGGATTGTCTGAGAAATAGTCACATCAAATTCACCTATAAATAAAAAAAACGGCGGCGACCTACTCTCCCATACCGTTGCCAGTATAGTACCATCGGCGCTGACGGGCTTAACTTTTGTGTTCGGGATGGGAACAAGTGTTACCCCTTCGCTATAGCCACCGTAAGATTCAAAACTTACTTAAAAGATATTTAGTTTTCAAATTACTGTTCTCTCAAAGCTTCATAGCGTTTCATAGATAATTAAGTCCTCGACCAATTAGTATTAGTCAGCTAAACACATTGCTGTGCTTACACATCTAACCTATCAACCATGTAATCTACATGGGGTCTTACTCCACTAGGGATGGGAGAATTATTCTTGGGATGGGCTTCGTGCTTATATGCTTTCAGCACTTATCCCTTATAAACTTGGCTAATCAGCAGTGCCCTTGGCAGGACAACTGACACACCAGAGGTTTACTCATCCCGGTCCTCTCGTACTAGGGATAAATTCCCTCAATTCTCCTACGCCCACAGAGGATAGGGACCGAACTGTCTCACGACGTTCTAAACCCAGCTCGCGTACCGCTTTAATTGGCGAACAGCCAAACATCGAGGTGCCAAACCTCCCCGTCGATATGGACTCTTGGGGGAGATAAGCCTGTTATCCCCGGAGTACCTTTTATCCGTTGAGCGACGGCCATTCCACAATGAGCCGCCGGATCACTAGACCCAACTTTCGTTTCTGCTCGATCTGTCGATCTCACAGTTAAGCTCCCTTATGCTCTTATACTCTACGAGTGATTGCCAAACACTCTGAGGGAACCTTTGGACGCCTCCGTTACTTTTTAGGAGGCGACCGCCCCAGTCAAACTGCCCACCTGCCACTGTCCTACGCCCGGATAACGGCACGTAGTTAGAATTCTAGAATACCAAAGGTAGTATCTCACCGTTGGCTCCACCAGAGCTAGCGCCCTGACTTCAAAGCCTCCTACCTATCCTGCATATGATAGACCAAAATCCAGTATCAGGCTACAGTAAAGGTTCACGGGGTCTTTCCGTCCTTCTGTGGGTAATTGGCATCTTTACCAATAATATAATTTCACCGAGTCCCTTGTTGAGACAGTGCTCAAATCGTTACGCCATTCGTGCAGGTCGGAACTTACCCGACAAGGAATTTCGCTACCTTAGGACCGTTATAGTTACGGCCGCCGTTTACTGGGGCTTAGATTCAGAGCCTCGGACCGAAGTCCTAACTCCTCCTCGTAACCTTCCAGCACCGGGCAGGCGTCAGCCCCTATACATCGTCTTACGACTTAGCAGAGACCTGTGTTTTTAGTAAACAGTCGCTTGAGCCTTTCTATTGCAACCTTTTCGCGCTCCAAAAGCTAGTTTCTTCACGCTACTGGGGTACCCCTTATCCCAAAGTTACGGGGTTATTTTGCCGAGTTCCTTAACAAGGGTTATCTCGATCGCCTTAGTATTCTCTACCTACCTACCTGTGTCGGTTTTGGTACGAGAACCAAATTACTACCTAGAGGTTTTTCTTGGTAGCATAGGGTCAACCACTTCGCCATAATTGGATCGGTATCACGCCTCAGGCTTAATGCTAACCGGATTTTCCTGATTAGCACCCTACACGCTTACACGTAGTCAACCAAACCACGATGGTCTACCTTTCTACGTCACCCCATTGATCAAACATAATTTGGTCGTACAGGAATATTAACCTGTTATCCATCGCCTACGCCTTTCGGCCTCGGCTTAGGTCTCGACTAACCCTGGGAGGATTAACCTTCCCCAGGAAACCTTTGGTATTCGGCGGACAGGTTTCTCGCCTGTCTTTCGTTACTTATACCTGCATTCTCACTTCTGTAAAGTCCACCTAATCTTACGATTAAGCTTCAACCTTTACAGAACGCTCCTCTACCATTCTGATAAATCAGAATCCATGGCTTCGGTAATATGCTTGAGCCCCGTTGAATTTTCGGCGCATAATCACTTGACCAGTGAGCTGTTACGCACTCTTTAAATGATTGCTGCTTCTAAGCAAACATCCTGGTTGTCTGGGTAACTTTACATCCTTTCCCACTTAGCATATATTTTGGGACCTTAGCCGATGGTCTGGGCTGTTTCCCTTTTGACTATGGAGCTTATCCTTCACAGTCTGACTCCTAAGCTATAAAATCCTGGCATTCGGAGTTTAATTGGATTTGGTAACCTTGTAAGGTCCCTAGTCCATTCAGTGCTCTACCACCAGAATCAAACACTTAAGGCTAGCCCTAAAGCTATTTCGAGGAGAACCAGCTATCTCTGAGTTTGATTGGTCTTTCACCCCTATCCACAGCTCATCCCCTAAGTTTTCAGCCTTAGTGGGTTCGGGCCTCCACAAAGTTTTACCTTCGCTTCACCCTGGCCATGGATAGATCACTCAGCTTCGGGTCTACAGCATACAACTCTGGCGCCCTAATTAAGACTCGCTTTCGCTTCGGCTCCGTTTAACTAAACTTAACCTTGCTGCATACTGTAACTCGCAGGTTCGTTCTACAAAAAGCACGCAGTCAGCACCTAATGTGCCTCCTACTACTTGTAAGCATATGGTTTCAGGTTCTATTTCACTCCCCTCCCGGGGTACTTTTCACCTTTCCCTCACGGTACTAGTTCACTATCGGTCGATAAAAGTATTTAGCCTTACGAGTTGGTCCTCGCAGATTCCAACGGAATTTCACGTGTTCCGTTGTACTCAGGAAATTATGTGAGAGGCTATTTAATTTCGTATACCGGGCTTTTACCATCTATGGCCAGCTTTTCCAAGCTATTCTACTATTAAATAGTTTTTTAACTCTCATGTGCATCCACAAATACACACCATAATTCCTACAACCTCTATTGAACAACGCTTGTGGGCTTTAACATCCAATAGGTTTGGGCTGTTACCCGTTCGCTCGCCGCTACTAAGGTAATCTCTAAATTGATTTCTCTTCCTCAGGTTACTTAGATGTTTCAGTTCACCTGGTTATCCTTGCTGCCCTATGTATTCAGACAGCAATATCATCCGATTAAGGATAATGGGTTTCCCCATTCGGAAATCTCCGGATCAAAGCCTGTTTGACGGCTCACCGAAGCTTATCGCAGCCAACCACGTCCTTCTTCGCCTTTTATCGCCAAGGCATCCACCATATGCCCTTATTAACTTACTTACCTATTACATCGCTATGAAGTTTTCAAAGAACAATAACTGCTATTTATCTGTATTCTCTCAGAACTAAATAGTGTAAGACCGACATTAATTTTTCCAGGATGTTATTCCTAGAAAACAAAATTTAACTCCCTAGAAAGGAGGTGATCCAGCCGCACCTTCCGGTACGGCTACCTTGTTACGACTTCACCCCAATCACCGACTCCACCTTATACAGTTTCCTCCGTTACCGGTTGGTACACTGGTTTCGGGTGTTTCCGACTTTCGTGGTGTGACGGGCGGTGTGTACAAGGCCCGGGAACGTATTCACTGTGGCATGCTGATCCACAATTACTAGCGACTCCTACTTCATGAAGGCGAATTTCAGCCTTCAATCCGGACTTAGACTTATTTTTAGAGATTAGCTCCACTTCGCAGTATCGCAACTCTTTGTATAAGCCATTGTAGCACGTGTGCAGCCCAAGACATAAAGGGCATGAGGACTTGACGTCATCCCCACCTTCCTCCAGTTTTACACCGGCAGTATTCCAAGAGTGCTCAGCCGAACTGTTAGCAACATGGAAAAGGGGTTGCGCTCGTTGCGGGACTTAACCCAACATCTCACGACACGAGCTGACGACAGCCATGCACCACCTGTCATATTGCTCCGAAGAGAAGTTGTATTTTTACAACCGTCAATATGATGTCAAGCCTTGGTAAGGTTCTTCGCGTTGCGTCGAATTAAGCCACATGCTCCGCCGCTTGTGCGGGCCCCCGTCAATTCCTTTGAGTTTTAGCCTTGCGGCCGTACTCCCCAGGCGGGACACTTAATGCGTTAGCTTCGG
>WJOQ01000182.1 GCA_009618505.1 Clostridia bacterium
AACGTAGTATTAGAAGCTAGTGGTGCCCCAGTTGCTGTAGAGCAAGCAGTCGAAATGCTGCGCCGGCGAGGAAGGTTAATGGAATTTGGCGTATTTGCTGAGAAGGTCTGTATTGATTTTAGTATAATCGGTGATATAAAAGAATTAGAAATCATTGGTGGACACCTGGGATTTCATACCTATCCTCTGGCTATCAAGTACCTCAGTCAGGGGTTAGTCAAAACTGATAAGATAATCACTCATAATTTTCCTCTCAGGGAATGGCGGGAAGCCTTAGAGACGGCGGAAAAGAGGAAAAGCGGAGCCATTAAGGTGACTATGACTCCAGGCGCTTGATAGATGTCTGAGAAGTTCCTTTTAGGGATAGATGCGGGGACCTCGATGGTGAAAGCCATCGTTTTTGACCTTGCTGGTCAAGAGGTGGCTTGCGTAAGCAAGAGACTATTCATTGAGACAGCTAAGCCTGGCTGGGCTGAGCAGGATATGGATTCTACATGGGAGGCGGTAAAAGAGACCATTAGAAGGTCTCTTAAAAAGAGTAAATTAGCTTCCTCGGATATTGCTGCTGTAGGCCTGGCTGGCCAGGGAGATGGCTGTAGGCTGATTGATAAGCATCTAAGGCCGGTAAGGAAAGCTATCCTCTGGTTGGATGGTCGGGCAATTCAAATTGTTACCAGATGGGAAAAGGAAGGTATTAATTCGTCTGGATTTCCCATTACTGGTTCGGCCATCTTTGCCGGAACGCCGGCTGCCGTCATTAAATGGCTTGAGAAAAATGAGCCATATTCCCTGGAGCAGGCTGAGCATTTTCTTTTTGCCAAAGACTGGATTAAGCTGAAACTGACCGATTGTATAGTTACTGACCAATCAGATGCCTCACGGGCACCCATTGATGTTCAGAAAAGAGCCTATTCAGACGAGCTGTTTAAGTTATTGCGGTTATCACCCTATCAAAGATTATTTCCTCGCATTGTCTCTTCTATGGAAGTTATTGGTGAGGTTACTTCTAAAGCCTCTCAAGAAACAGGTTTGAAAAAGGGAACGCCAGTCATTTCTGGGATGATTGATGTCGCTGCCACTCCGATTGGCTTGGGAGTGATTGAGCCAGGACAGGCTTTTTCCGTTATTGGCACTACCTCTTTCCATGCTGTTATCAGTAATAATCTTATCCTAGACCCTTTTGGCGTGGGAATGACCATAGCTTATTTGCCTGGTAGGTTCATTCGCTCTATGCCCAGTATGGCTGGTACACCGAACCTGGATTGGTTTATAAGGGAATTTTGTGATTCAGAGAGAATCGCCGCGAAAGAGAGAGGAAAAAGTATTTTTGAGTTATTAGAAAAAAAAGTAAGAGGGGTTCCTCTGGGAGCAGAAGGATTGCTTTATCATCCTTATATCAACCCTGGTGGGGAAAGAGCACCTTTTGTTAAACCATCGGCAAAGGCTCAATTTTTTGGTATCGGTCTAAGGCATAGTCGCTGGCATTTGCTTCGTTCCATTTATGAGGGAGTAGCTTTAGCTATGCTCGACTGCTTTACCAATATACCCATTCAAGTTTCAGAGATAGCTGTTTCGGGAGGTGGAGCGAGGAGTGATTTGTGGTGTCAAATCTTTGCTGATGCAACAGGGAAAGTTATAAGAACTCCTCAGGCAACCGAGTTGGGTGCTCTGGGAGCGGCTATAAGTGCCGGAGTTGGGGTAGGAATTTACAGTAGTGTAGAAGATGCTGTAAAGAAAGTGGTAAAACTTAAGAGAGAATACTATCCGAATCCAGAGAATCACCAGAAATATCAACAATTGTATAGACTCTACCAGAGTCTTTATCAACACCTCTGGGATGATTGGGATCTGAGGGTTAAGGTGGTCAATAATCCGTAGTTGTGGGTTCATAGTTCATTGACTAAAATCTTCCAATAATGAATATTTTGGGTATAAAAAAGGGGAAAATAAGTGCTTAATCTACCAGAAAAGTTAAGAATTTTAGAAAAAGAAGGCAGAAAAGTCCGCATAGGTGTTGTTGGTACCGGACAGATGGGCTCTGGGCCAAACTATTTACTCTACCGTCCTTATCATCTGGCCAATATTGAAGTTCCTATTTCTATAGCCCGCGCTATACTCTATCGTGAACCTACACTTAAGGCAAAGGAATCGTTGATCGCTGAGGTAATTACTATGGCTAAGAAGGATTTACGAGTCGGTGAGGAACTGGATGGGATAGGAGGCTATACTGTGTATGGTTCGATTGAGAAAGCCGGTATAGCAAAGAAGGAAAAGCTTCTTCCTCTGGGACTGGCCCAGGGAGCGATTATGAGGGATAATATCTCCCAGGGCGAGTATATAACCTATGGTAATGTTGAGTTGGACAGTTCCTCCTTTCTTCTGAACTTGCGAAAAATCCAGGATGAACTTTTTCTGCGAGGATAATTATGAGCCTTAACAAGAATGACCTTGTCCGGATGTATAAGCAAATGTTAACCATACGGAGATTTGAGGAGAAAGTAGCTGAGTTTCTCTCTCAAGGAACGATTCATGGAACGGGACATTTATATATCGGAGAAGAAGCAATAGCAGTGGGAGCGTGCAGGGCTATTAAGAATGAGGACTACATAACCTCAACTCATCGAGGACATGGTCACTGTATCGCTAAGGGAGCCGATTTAAATAGGATGATGAGTGAACTTTTAGGCAAGGAGACCGGTTACTGTCGGGGTAAAGGCGGCTCTATGCATATTGCCGATGTAGAGACAGGGAATCTTGGAGCAAATGGGGTAGTAGGAGGAGGTATACCTATAGCCTGTGGAGCAGGTATTACCATTAAGATGAAGAAGTTAAAGCGGGTTGTGCTTTGCTTTTTTGGAGATGGAGCTGTCAATCAGGGAGTTTTTCATGAATCCCTTAATTTAGCCTCTGTCTGGGACTTACCAGTTGTTTTCATTTGTGAGAATAATCTCTATGCTATGTCAACCGGTACTAAAATTGCTTTTAAGATCAAAGACCTTTCTCTACGTGCTGCCTCCTATGGAATGCCGGGAGTTAGGGTGGACGGGAATGATGTTCTCAAAATATATGAGGAGGTTATTGAAGCCGCTTCTCGAGCTAGAGGAGGTAAAGGACCGAGCCTTCTTGTTTGCGATAGTTATCGTTGGAAGGGTCATTCACGCAGTGATGCCGAAAGATATCGGACAAAAAAAGAAGTAATGGAATGGAAAAAGAGGTGCCCTATAGAAGGATTTAAAAAGTATCTCCTGGATAGAGGGTATCTAAACAGAGAGGTGGCCGAGCAGATTGAGCGGGAGGTTAATTTATCTATTCAAAAAGCAGTGGACTTTGCTCAAAAAAGCCCTTTTCCTTCCCTGAAAACCTTGGAACAAGATGTTTATGCTGGCTAAAGACAGCGTATAGCGAATAGCGTATAGTAAAGGACAGTAAATAGCGTTTAGCGAATATTTACTTTAGCGTATAGTGAAAACAAAAAATCAGAAAGAGATGTTGTATATTTCCTCTCCCCTTGGGGGAGAGGATTAAGGTGAGGGGGAAAAATGCCAACTGTTGAACTGACCTATCGTGAGGCTCTTCGCCGAGCTTTAAGAGAAGAGATGGCGAGAGATGAGAATGTATATATGATGGGTGAGGATATAGCGATATATGGAGGAGCTTTTGGGGTTAGCCTGGGTCTTTTAGAAGAGTTTGGCCAGGGAAGAATCAAAGACACTCCTCTTTCTGAATCGGTTATAGTAGGAGCTGCTCTAGGCTCAGCTTTAACAGGAATGAGACCAGTAGCAGAGATTATGTTTATGGACTTTATTACTATAGGTATGGACCAATTGATTAATCAGGCAGCTAAGATCCACTATATGTATGGCGGAAAAGCCTGCGTGCCTATGGTGCTTAGAACACCAGGGGGCTCAGGAACAGGAGCTGCTGCTCAACACTCCCAATCCTTAGAGGGCCTTCTCTGTCATATACCAGGATTGAAGGTGGTTATGCCTTCTTGCCCTTACGATGCCCTAGGACTTTTGAAATCCTCTATCCGCGACAATAATCCGGTTGTCTTTGTTGAACATAAACTTCTTTATTCTCAGAAAGGAATTGTACCTGAGGAAGAATATCTCGTTCCCCTGGGGAAGAGTGAAATAAAGCGGCAAGGGACTGATCTGACTCTGGTAGCTTTCTCTATAATGGTGCCAAGAGCATTGAAAGCTGCCGATAAGCTTGCACAAGAAGGGATAAGCGTAGAGATAATAGATCCAAGGACTCTGGTTCCCCTGGATTCAGAGGCTATAATCAATTCCGTAAAGAAGACCCATCGATTATTGATAGTGCATGAGGCCTGTAAAAGAGGGGGATTTGGAGCAGAGATTCTCTCCCAGGTTGAGGAGAGCGATGCTTTTGATTATCTTGATGTCCCTATAAGGAGACTAGCCGGTAGTAACATCCCCATTCCTTATTCGCCGGGACTGGAGAAAGGGGCAGTTCCTCAGGAGGATGATATAGCAGAGGCAGTCAGAGAACTAGTTGGGTAAGGGGTGAATTAAAGTTTCCTCTCCCTATAGGGAGAGGATTAAGGTGAGGGGATTAATATACGCAATACGATATACGACTCGAGGAGTATAGATTGAAAGCAGCTGTATTCCATGCAATAAAAGACGTGAGATTAGAAGATATAGAGATTCCTCAGATTAAAAGCGATGAGGTGTTAGTGAGAGTAAAAGCGGCTCTGACCTGTGGTACTGACCGCAAGATGTATCTGCGAGGTCATCCTCTTTTTACACCTCCCTTTGTATTTGGACATGAATTTGCTGGCGAAATAGTGAAGGTGGGCAGTAAGGTGAAGGATTTTCAGAAAGGAATGAGGGTAGTAGCGGCAAACTCTGCTCCTTGTAATCACTGTTATTACTGCAAAATAGGCCAACAGAGCATGTGTGAAAATATAACGCTAAGGCTCAGCGGCGCCTTTGCTGAGTATGTGGAGGTACTGGGGCCAATTACCAGCCAGAATTTACTAGAGATCCCCGCTCATCTTTCCTATAAAGAGGCAGCTTTAGTAGAACCTCTGGCTTGTGTAGTGCATGGAGTAGAGAATTCTAATATAGCTTTAGGGGATACAGTTGTCATCAATGGATTAGGGCCGATTGGATTGATGTATGTTCAATTGGCACGTCTCAAAGGTGCCAGAGTCATTGCCACTGATCTAAAGAGACAAAGATTGAGCCTGGCCAAGGAACTGGGGGCTGATGAGGTGATAGATATCTCTAAGGTAAAAGATGCGGTTGAGGCAGTGAGGAAGCTCACCGAAAAAGGCAGGGGAACAGATGTGGCTATAGAGGCAGTGGGAATTCCTGAGGCATGGGAGAAAACCATTTTGATGGTGAGAAAAGGAGGAATAGCCAATCTTTTTGGGGGTTGCCCTTCAGGAACAAAAATAACTATTGATGCTAAGCTTTTGCATTATTCACAGATTACTATAAAAGGTATCTTCCATCATACTCCTCAGTATGTAAAGAGAGCCTTGAATCTAATT
>WJOQ01000092.1 GCA_009618505.1 Clostridia bacterium
ATTTTGACCACCAATTTTTGTTTCCTTCATCCCCCAATCGCTCTCGGAATACACATAAGGAACCTCGAAGTAAGGTTCGATTACTCGATCATCACCCATAGATTCACCCCAAAATGTTTCCTTTCGGAGAGTCATTTCCCATTCTCGAGCCAGTTCTCCCTGACACTGCATTTGGGCATCAGTGATAATCTCGTTCCAGCCGTTCTCCGGGTCACAAAAGATGAGAGGACGAGTGGCCTCCAATGTATTATGTCGAAACCAGAGGTCTCGTTTCTCGTTTTCGATAGGACGCGCTGCTAATCGAGCAACCTGGCTAGCCAATCGTCGCAATATTTCTTGGTCTTTCCTGCAGATTACAAGTTTATCAATGATAATTGTTTTTTGAGCCAGGTATGCTGGCCTTTGATCAAACATAAGAAATGGCTCCTTTTAATGTCAGCCCCAGTATTTAAAAAACTTTCATGGGGTCTCAGGGAGTTCCTAAATCGCCTCTTTCTTTGGGAAGTTTTCAGAGAAGTTTTAATCGTGCCTCAATTTCGTTCTTTTTAGATATATGCTGGACAGTACGGAAAGAATTATAACCAGGCCAAAAATTATGTAGGTCCAGAAATAAGAAATTCTTAACATCACCAGTCCGTTTTCTATAATGGGGATGGTAATTGACCCCAGGAAAATCCCTACCATACTTCCTATACCTCCCATCAGGGAGGTTCCCCCTACCACGGAGGCGGCGATTGCCCTAAGCTCCCAACCATCCCCTGCTCGGGAAGAAAAAGTACTAACTCGAGCAATTTGCGACACTGCCACAAAGGCACATAGAATCCCCACAATCATAAAGCAGATCGTCTTTACCCTATCGGTGTTTATACCCATAGCTCTTGCCGCTTCTTTGTTGTCCCCGGTAGCATAGACCCAATTACCGAATTTATGGAAATGAAGCACCACCCATAGGATCAGCCCAAACACTCCGAACCAAATCACCTGTACCGGGAGGACCCCTCCGATTTTACCGGTTAAGATACTAGAAAAAAGCGGCAAGACCTCAGGATTAAAAGGCCTTGTGAACCCCTGGGATAAGATAAGGGCCATCCCTCTCCAGAGCATCATCGTTCCCAGAGTGGTTATGAAGGAAGGAATATGAGCCTTGGTGGTGATGAGACCATTCAAGAGACCCAGGAGAGCTCCTGCACCAAGAGTAATAAATCCGGCCAGGAATAGATTGATCCCTATCTCAAACAATCTTATGAAAATAAAGGAACAGAATACCAGTATCGAACCAACCGAAAGATCGAACTCTCCAGAGACCATCAACATACCAACGCCCAAAGCAATAATACTGAATTCGGGCCCCAGTGCCAGAAGAACTTTGATGTTGGCAACACTGCTGAAACGATACTTAGAAAAGAAGGTGAATAATAATATTAAGCCAATCAATACCAGGAAGATACTGGAAGATTGATAGCCAAAAAAAAGTTTGACAAACCTTGACTTCGAATCTCTGCTCAAACGTTGTTTCACTTTTTGCCCGTTTTTGTTTGGAAACGGCCTCAATTATGAGAAGGCGGCTTTACTATCAGTTCAAGAAGGTCATCTATGGAGGTATCTTTTTTTTGGATGTCTGCTATTTTCTCTCCCCGGGTCAAAACCACAAATCTATCGGCACTGGGGAATACATGATAGAGGTTGTGGGTTATGAAGATGACTGAAATTCCTTCTCTTTTTAATTGTTTTATGAATTCTAATACTTGCTGAGCCTCTCTAACTGACAGGGCGATAGTGGGCTCATCCAATATCACCAGTTTAGCCTTGAAATGCAGGGCTCTGGCTATGGCCACCCCTTGCCTCTCTCCTCCTGATAGCATAGTGATGAGTGCACCCGGCGATCTCAGGTGCAATCCGATGCTTTCCAAAGCCTCCATGCTTCCCCGATCCATGGATTTCTTATCCATAAATCCTAACGATTTAGCTGGCTCCCTTCCCATGAAGATGTTTCTTGAGATACTCAGATTAGGTGCTAAAGCCTGCTCCTGGTAGACAGTTTCGATGCCTAATTTTCGAGCATGGAGGGAGGAAGCAATATTCACTTTTTTTCCTTCAAAATATATCTCTCCCTTGTCCGCCAGGTGGTATCCAGACAGGACTTTTATCAAGGTTGATTTACCGGCACCGTTGTCACCCACTAAGCCCACGACCTCCGAGCACTTGACCTGGAAGTCGACTCCTTCGAGGGCATGAACTTTTCCAAACCACTTCCCGATGTTTACCATCTTAACCAGACTTTTTCCCGATTTACCGTCTGCAGAAAAACTGCTCATGCCTCAAAACTCCTCTATTTCAGATTTTCGACCTAGCCTACCAGAAATCTTGAACAACCGCTGCCGCCACTGCCCACTTACCTCATCATCATCCTTCTTCTCATATAGGTATTCAAGACTACAAACAAAATTACGGCTAGACCTATAAATGCACTAATACCAAATACGGGTACCCTCATTAAGATAAGTCCATTCTCCAGGATTTGGATGGTAAGTGCTCCCCAAAAAACACCCGCTATACTTCCTATACCTCCCATGAGGGAGGTTCCCCCCACCACGGAAGCAGCGATTGCCTTAAGTTCAAATCCCAGTCCTTGCGTGGCAGCGAATGATCCGAGTCGGAGGAGCTGCATCACCCCCACAAAGCCACATAAGGTCCCTACAATCATAAAGCAAATCGTCTTTACCCTATCGGTGTTTATACCCATAGCTCTAGCCGCTTCTTTGTTGTCCCCGGTAGCATAGACCCAATTACCGAATTTATGGAAATGAAGCACCACCCCCAGGATCAGTGCAAGCACTACAAACCAAATCACCTGGGCCGGAACGATCCCTCCGATCTCACCGATGAGAACATGCTCGAAAGATGATCCGGCTGGAAGGTAAGCTCTTATCCCTATCGGCCACATGCGGGAATGAACGTACAATACCCCCCTCCAGAACATCATTGTCCCCAGGGTGGCTATGAAGGAAGGGATATGTCCTTTTACGGTAATAAGGCCGTTTAAGAGACCGAGAAGAGCTCCTACCCCCATGGCGATGAATAGGCCGAAAACTGGATTGATGCCTGCTCGCAGCAACAACACAAAAATGTATGAAGAAAATGGCAGCACTGTACTCACTGAAAGATCGAATTCTCCCGAGATCATCAACATCCCCACGCCCAAAGCAACGATTCCTAAATCAGGGGTGAGCTTTGCCAGAGCTTTGATGTTCCTGGGGTCAATAAAAAGGTGGTGGGGAGTAAAAAGAATAAAAATTAGGATGAGAGCGAGGAAGACAAGAAGAGTACCGACAGCCTGATAAGAAAAAAGGTTTGATAATTTACTTGCTCTACTTGGCACGGCTAGGCCGCCTGGCATTTTTTCTTTGTCCTTTTTATTTTTCACAATAGTAAGACCCTCTCCCCCGCTGCTCCTGGAAAACAATACTCCTTAGCCCTAATCTTCCGGGAGCATTGGAAAGAGGGTCTTAGATTTCAATACGGATCCAATTTTAGCGTGGCTATTTCTATCTTATCATCAGCGGTGAGAGGTCTGCGATAATTCCAATAGTGTCTTTATCTATCAGGTAGCCTCCAGTATCGATGTTGGGGGCAAAGCCGTATTTCTTCATCAGGTAGAGCATATAGACAGCATAGTATCCTTGCAGGTACTGCTGTTGGTCGATGGTTGCCTCCACATACCCTTCTTGAAGTCCGGTGATAGTACCCGGAGCGGCGTCGAACCCACCGGCTAGGACTTCCCCTGCATCCTTGCCCGCATTCTTCAGCGAAGCGGTGAGCCTATCGGTGACGATACCGCCCAGACCAATCATAAAGGTGGTCTCAGGGTGGGCCAGGAGATAGGAGGTTTCTCGTGCTTCCACGGTGGTCATTTCTAAACCACCGCCATCTACGATCTCGAAAGAGGTGATGCCGTACTCTTTCCCGGCATCCTTGATACCCTGCGATCTTACCACTCCATAGGTGGCCCCCGGCACTTCAACCGGCATGGCTACATGCGCTTTAGTCAAATCCCAACCAAGGTTCTTTGCTGTTTCGAAAAGTCTCCTGCCTATCATATAGCCTGCACGCCTCTCGTCCTGACCTACGTAAGCCAGTCGGGCATTGCCCGCCACTCCGTCAGGGTCATCGTTGTTCATCCCAATCACGTTGACGCCTGCTGCCAGCGCGTCTGCAACCGGTTTATCATAGGCAACGGAGTCGTTTATGACCAAAGCTACGCCATCGGGTCTCATGGCCACTACTTCTTGAAATCTTTTTACCAGTGAAGGAACATCTCCTCCCACTAAATCAATATCAGCCTTGCAACCCAGTTGTTCTGCCGCATCGAGCATTCCTTTGTGTACCACGGCCCAGAAGGGGTCATCTCCGCCGTGCGTAACCAGACGGAAATACATATCTTCAACAGATTTTTCCGGATCCACATCAGGGGGTCCAGCCAGGGCAACCGGGCTCATTGTCCAACCAATGACCAATCCGACGAGAAGGACTATCACCAAGGCTGGCGATACCCTATGCTTTCTTGTAAGCATTTTCTCCTCCTTAATTTCGATATGGTGCATTGTTCTCTGGAAGCTTCCAAAAAAGCCTATTTATTTAACTCTTTTCTTTTAGGAAGCTTTCTTTCTTATCCAGCTAGCGGTCTATTCACTTTCTCACCTCCCTTCCGGCCTTATTTTTAGCTTTACTAATTTCCTATAAATACTTATTTTCCCCTGGAGCAAAGGAGCCTGCAACCAGAGCCTTAGGGCACGGAGTTGTCCGTGCAGAACACTTTCCTTAATGCTTCTGACTGTTCCCCTTCAATACTAAAGGTTTTAAACTTCAGAAAAATCTCCTCTATAGTTCTGAACTCATCATAATATATTTTATTTAAAGGTCAAGAAATTTAAGGGCATCCGGATGGCAGGTTTTATTTCACAGACGCTTATTTGTTTGAGGGTCAAATAAATGTGACCGCTTCATATTAATACTGGCGTAGACCGTATCGCCGATTCCGGTCAAGAGTTTGGGAGGAACAACCGCCCTGAAAACAATATCATCAATTCTCAGGTTCAAGATATCTTCTACTCCCATACTCTGAGTAAAGTATACTGTACATTTGAATGAATCAACTTTCTTTTTCTCCTTCGATACTTCAATGTCTTCTGGTCTTATTCCCAGAATCAATTCTCTCTTAGTGTATTTCTTGAGCGAATTTCGCTGTGATTCAGGAATAGGGCAAACCAATGTTTTTTTTCCGACGACTAAAGTGTTTGTTTCTATATTCGCCTCGAGTAAGTTGATTGTGGGGCTTCCCACAAACTTAGCCACGAAAACGTTTTGTGGCCAGTTGTATATTTTGTCGGGGGTGCCAATCTGGAGAATTTTACCTTGATTAAGCACCGCGATTCTATCACCCATTGTCATTGCTTCGATTTGGTCATGAGTTACATAAAAAAAAGTGAATCCGAGGTCT
>WJOQ01000030.1 GCA_009618505.1 Clostridia bacterium
CGTCTTGACCGGCAAGGAGACGGTTCAATGACCCCATTTAGCATGTCGATAACCAGCAACGCTGATTTGCAAGATTTAGCATGTATAGGCTTTTCTCATAAATACTCTTCCTTTGTTCTTTTTACCAAGTGCTACATTTTTTGCTTAAGGGTTGTTTGCCTTAAATCTGCTTTAATAAATTTCAGAAACAGGTTTAAGTCTATCTCGGCCACTTCCTTTCCTCCTTTATAAATTATTTAATTAGTATGTTTTTCCTTTTGGGGAAAAAGGAGAACTTTACAGCCCTTTCCATCCAGAGCCAATTGAAATCCTTTATGAAACTCTTTCAAGGGAAACTTGTGAGTTATCACTGGGTCTATTCTTAATTTACCTGAGAGGAGAAGAGATTCTGCCAACCGCCAGGTTCTGAAAAGCTCTCTCCCGTGTAAGCCCTTGATTGTTGCCTCTTTATTAACAATATCTGCTATTCCGTCTATTACTAATGGCTCTTTAATATTACCAATCATAAATACCTTTCCACCCTTTCTTAAATATTTAAGGCCATTGGAAAGAGCCTTTGAATTGCCTGAAGCTTCAATAATTATACCTACCCCATTTTGGTGAGTTAAGTCCATTATTATTTTACCAGGGGAGTCTTTGGCCGGATTAAGCAAGTACGTTGCCCCCATCTCTTTTGCTATAGTTAATCTTCTTGGGTCAATATCCAGGGCAAAGATTCGAAAAGCTCCCATTGCGAAAGATGCAGCTATGGCGAATTGCCCAATAGGACCACACCCGATAACAGCTACCGAATCACCCGCCACTTTTCCTTCCCAAACAGCCCTTAAAGGTATGCCTATTGGCTCAAGCAAAGCGGCGTATTCCCAGGATAGTCCATCAGGTATTTTTTCTACTATGGCCTCGGGCACGCG
This sequence comes from Clostridia bacterium, assembly GCA_009618505.1. The sequence goes on from WJOQ01000030.1 coordinate 912, forward strand.
ACAATATTCAGCAAAGCACCCATTAAAGGTATGTCCGAATAACTCCATACTTTGACAGATGTGAGGTTGTCCATTTGTACATTGAAAACATCTACCACAGGGAAGATGCGTTTCCACACTAACCCTGTCTTTCTTTTCAAGCAGTTTAACCTGACTACCCACCTCTACCACTTCACCAGAACACTCATGGCCAGGAATAAAGGGAAGCCTTTTCACTACTGTTTCACACCAGGGATTCCACTCATAAAAACTTAGATCAGAGCCGCATATTCCTGCTGCTTTCACGCTTATGAGAACATCTTTTGGTCCCACTCCAGGAATTTCTACTTCCTGATAATCAAAACCTTCCTCTTTTCTATTTTTCACAATAGCCTTCATTCTGTTCTTTGCCTCCTCAGCAAATCAATCCATTACTAAGCCACCATTAACATCGACTATTTCTCCTGTAATGTAAGAGGCATCATCGGAAACTAAAAAGGAGATTGCTTTGGCTACATCTTCCGGTTTACCCAGATCTCTCAGAGGGATTGTCTTTCTTTTTTCCTCTGCTTGAGATTCTGCCATCTTGGTTTTGATAACACCAGGAGCCACAGCATTAACCCTTATGCCATAAGGAGCAAATTCTCTGGCCAAGGCCTTAGTTAGCGCTATGATTCCCGCTTTTGAGGCCGCATAATGAGCTACGGGAAGTATGCCCCCGGTTTTTGCCGCCATTGAGCTTATATTTATAATCACTCCGCTTTTCTGCTTTACCATAATCGGAAGAATTAATTTCGAACAAAGAAAAGTTCCTTTCAAGTTAATATCAATTATTCTATCCCAGCTCCCTTCAGATATTTTAAGAAAAGCACAGATTTCAAATACTCCGGCATTATTGACCAGGATATCTATTCGGCCAAAGCGCTCAACTGTCTTTTCCATCAGCATTTTAACTTCCTGGATAATAGTAACATCGGCTCTTAGAGCTAATGTTCTTACTCCCATTTTATCCTTAATCTGAGATGCTACTTGCTCGGCCTCACTTTGGTTCCGACTATTAATTACCACATTGGCTCCCTCTTTTGCTAATTCAAAAACAGTTGCCTTCCCTATTCCCTTTGTGGAACCGGTGACTACTGCAATTTTTTCTTTTAACTTCACCGTTTGCTCCTCTTCTGTCAGGCCAAAGTGAAACTGGTTTTTCGGTAAACACATGTTTTCCTGCTTTAGCGGCATCAATTCCGATTGGTGCGTGCAGGTAATTAGGAGTACAGATATCTACCGCCTAATTTCTCCTTTGTTAAATACTTATTTAATCCCAGTAAGAGTAATTCCCTTTACGATATGTCGCTGGAGAAAGACAAAGAAAATGATAGTGGGAAGCATTACAAAGAAAGACAAAACCATTAAAGGGCCCCACTCAGTACCCCCTCCTGCCGCCCCAGCTGTCTGCGGCAAATAATTACTTGTAGTAATACTTAAGACAACTGTTCTCTTCTCTGCTGAATTTATAACTATGAGAGGCCAAAGAAAATCATTCCAGCCCCAAAAAAAGTTAAATACAGCCAATACAGCTAAGACAGGTTTGCAAAGAGGCATAACTATATTCCAATATATCCTGAATTCAGAACAACCATCTATCCTTGCTGAATCCAGAAGCTCATCTGGCACAGATTGAAGATACTGTCGAATTAAGAAAGTCCCAAAAGCACTAGCAATATGAGGAATTACCAATGACAAGCGAGTGTCTATTAATCCAAACCACTTCATCTCTAAATAAAGAGGAATTATAGTCACTTGAAAGGGAACTATGAAAGTACTGAGAATCAAAATAAAGAAGAATTCTCTTCCCGGAAAGGAGTATTTTGCAAAAGCAAAGCCAGCCATAGAACTAAATACGAGGGCAGTCATAATTATAACACCGGTGACCAGTGCGCTGTTCAGATAATAGGTGCCTAAAGGAATCTCATCGAAAACTCTAGTATAATTTTCCCAGGTAAAAGGACGGGGAATAAGGGAAAGGCGATGAGCAGTAATATCAGGAGGAGTCTTGAAAGAAGTAACAAACATCCAAATAAACGGAACCAACATTATTAGAGCTGCCCCTATACTCACAAGAAAAATAATAATTTTCCCACTTAATTTTCTTTCCTTCATTTTAATAAGTCATTCTTCTTTTACCTAATAGTTTCAATTCTATTATAGCCACAAGTAGAGTCAAAGAAAAAAACACCACAGCAACGGTAGCTGCATAGCTAAACTTTAAGAACGTGAAGGCCAATTTATACGTATATAAAACCAAAACTAAAGTGGCATGAATGGGTCCTCCCTGAGTCATCACATATATTTGATCAAATACTCCAAAGGCAAGTATAGTCGTCATAACTAAAACAAGCAGCAAGGTGGGAGTCAGTAAGGGTAAAGTTATAAATGTGAAACTTTGAAATTTACTTGCTCCGTCAATTTCTGCCGCCTCATAATATCGCTGAGGAATAGCCTGCAATCCAGCTAAAAAAATAATCATACTATATCCTATTGATTGCCATAAGCTATAAATTATCACCGAACCTAAGGCGGTATGTATCCCATGGAGCCACAGGCAGGTAGGCAAATTCAGTCGTTCTAAAACAGTATTAATTAAACCTGAGACAGGATGGTATAGCCACCTCCAAATGGCTGCTGTGGCTATCAAGGTAACGATGTAAGGCATAAAAAAGGTTGTTCTACAAAAAGTCCTTCCCGGAAACTTCGCATTAAGCAATAAAGCTATGCCTAATCCCGCTGTTATTTGCGCAGGCACAAAAATTACCGTATATAGTAGAGTATTTTTCAAAGCACAAAAAAAGGTCTCATCATGGATCAACTTAATGTAATTATTCAACCCTACCCATGTCCCCTCGCTTTTGAAAACATTCCATTTCATAAAGGACAAGACAAAATTATAGAATAAAGGGTAGATTCTAAAAATGACAAACAAAATCACAATAGGAGCGATGAATAGATAGGCTGCTATCCATCTTTTCTTTTCTAAGGGACCTACAATCTTGACTTTCATCAATACCCTCATATCAAGCGGGGATATTCACTTTTTATCCGGATGAATATCCCCGCCTAATTAACTTCTATTCTTCTGTTCTATTCTTCTGCAAGAACAGCATTCACTTCCTTTTCCGCCTTGGCCAAAGCTTCTTCTACCGAGATCTCTTTATGCCACGCTTTCACCATGTACGAGCCGAAAATCTCAAATACCTCTGCCAAGTGAACGTTAAGGGGATATACACGTGCATATTGAGTCAGTTCCAGTGTCTTAATGTAATACGGATTGGAAGCAAACCAGCTATGGGCCCAAATGGATTTGGAGAAAGGTGGGTATCCAAACCCCAACTTATCGATGTTCGTAGTTAAAGGAATATACAATTGGATTTCAGGACGCATCAGATATTCGATAAACTGAAAGGCTAAATCTTTTTTATCGCTTGTGCTTGTAACACAGAAAGTTGGATGGGCGTTCAAATTGGTGACATGTTCTCCTTGTTCTGCACGTGGATTAGGAGCTATACCATAATCCATATCTGGAGCTTCTTTGAAGTAGCGCCAAGTCGTGCAGCGCGGGCAGCAGATAAACATAGCTCCCAGCTTTTCCACAAATGCTTGACGAGGGTCAGGAAAACCAAAAGCTGTACTTCTATCCTCATAAAGCATTTTTATCATTAGATCAACCGCAGCGAAGCCCGCTTCGTTATTAAACCCAGCCTTGCCTCCTCTTAGCGCATCAGGTGGATCTACCAGACTTGCTCCAGCGGACCAAATAGCCCAGAGGTGTTTATGCACCACACCGCCCGGATGTCCGAGATAACGAATACCAAACCCCATACGGGTAACCTTCCCGTCAGCGTTATACTTTGTCAGCTTTTTAGCATCAGCTCTGAATTCCTTCCAAGTCTCAGGTGGCTCATTAGGATCTAATCCTGCTTCTCTAAACATATTCTTATTGTAGTTGAGTCCATACAGGTCTATGCCGTAAGGAAGTGTGTACACCTTTCCCTCAACCTTAAATTGGTTGAACACAGGAAGAGCTATGGACTCCCACTTTTTCTGTAGACCTGAAGGGAAAGGCTCAACAAGCTCATTTTTCAGAAAACTGGGTAGCCAAGAGCGGTCAATGGCCATGATATCTGGTGCTGTTCCCGCTGCAAAGCCAGCCATCAACTTCTTCTCCAGTTCGTCATATGAAACGTAGACAACCTTTACCTTTTCTCCCGTCTTTCTCTCGTATTCGCTGTATATCCAGTTCCAACTTCTTCCTGCACCTCTATCCATACTTGCTTCGTCGGTCCAGATCTCTATAGTCCCTGCTGGAACTGCACTACAAACGAAAAAAACCATCAATATACTCACTATCACCCCTACTATAAACTCCTTTCTCATTTTAGTTTACTCCTCCTTAACTTATTTTACTTTCAATCTTTTATATAATCTCCTAATTTCAAAGAGTGCAACTAATAATATCATCACCTCTCTTCCCGCTACTGAGATTTTCCTTTGATAATCAGGAGTTGCGTTATGACTTATTCCTTTGAAGTCCTCATCATCTTAAAATA
>WJOQ01000295.1 GCA_009618505.1 Clostridia bacterium
TCAATGACCCCATTTAGCATGTCGATAACCAGCAACGCTGATTTGGGCATTAAGTTTTCAATATCTATCCCACATCGAATTTATTTTCCAAAGATCAAAAGATTTCATATAAAATTTGTCTTAACCTTTCAGCCCTGTCATTATAACGCCTCGAATGAAATACTTTTGGGCAAAGAAAAACAGAACCAATAAAGGGGTAGTTACTATAATTGTCACCGCCATTATCAATTCTGTTCTGTAACCTCCATAGTGACTTTGAAAGGAGGCTAAGCCGAGAGTTAAGGTATACTTTGCTGCACTATTTAAGTAAATCAAAGGAGCCATAAAGTCATTCCACGTTCCCATAACGGAAAGAATCGCTACAGTAATTAAAGCCGGTTTAACAAGCGGTAACATTATCTTCCAGTATATACCGAAAGGGCCGCACCCATCAATCTTAGCTGCATCTATGAGGCTATGTGGGATGGACAAGAAAAACTGTCTTAACAGAAAAATAAAAAAGGCATTACCAAAAAAAGCTGGAACAATTAAAGGTTTGAAAGTATCTATCCATCCTAACTGCCGGAAAAGACTATACAAAGGAACCATGAGTACTGCATAGGGAATCATCATTGTACTCAGTACCAGTATAAATAAAAAATTGCGACCAGGTGCTTTGAGACAGGCAAAAGCATAGGCAACAAAAGAACTAGAAAGCAAAGTCCCTATCAATACACTAAAGGTAATGAGAGTCGAGTTCTTAAGATAAATAATGAAAGGAGCATAATTCCATCCCTCAATATAATTTTTCAATACTATAGGATTGGGAATCCATTGGGGAGGAAATTTATAAACATTACCAAATTTAGTTAGGGAGGTAGATAACGTCCAAATAAAAGGAATCAACATTATTATAGCTATTAAATATAAGGGGCCTATTGAGAGAAAATGGGTTCCTATTTTCTTGGTTGCTTCCCTTAATCTTTGTTTCCCCATGCTATAATTATTCTTCTGTTGCATAATAAACCCACCTTCTAGATAGTCGAAATTGTATAAAAGTAAGTACTAAAAGAATACCGAAGAGCACCCACGCTAGAGTAGCAGCGTACCCTAGTTTAAAATAATTAAAAGCGGTTCTATACAAATAAAGTACATAAAAGAGGGTGGAGAAAACTGGTCCTCCACCTGTCATAATGAATGCTTGGGTAAAAACTTGAAATGACCAAATAGTACTAATAACTACATTAAAGAATATGCTAGGAGTTATCAAGGGGAGAGTTATTTTCCAAAACTTGGACCATCTATTAGCTCCATCAATTTCTGCCGCTTCATAAAGTTGGTTGGGGATGTTCTGAAGTCCAGCTAGATATATTAGCATGGGGATCCCTACTGTCCAAAGACTCATAATTATCAGTGCTGGCTTAGCCCATACCTCACTGGCTAACCAACTTATTCGAGGTACTCCAAGCATTCCTAGGAAATAGTTGACTATTCCAAAATTAGGGTGAAACATCCATATCCATAGAACTGCTAAAGAAACTCCAGAAATTACCGAAGGGAGATAATAGATTGTTCTGAATAGGGCGCGCAATTTTACCTTTTGATTAAGAAGAGTAGCTAATATTAAAGCCCAGACTTGGCCCAATGTGACAACAAAAATAGTATAAAAGACGGTATTGTACATACTTAGCCAAAACAGAGGATCATCTTTCAAGTGTACGTAGTTCTTAAATCCTATAAATTTGGCTGGGGTTAACATGTCCCATTCCTGAAAACTTAAAGCAAACGAAAAGATTAAAGGTCCAAAACCAAAAATTAAGAATCCTATGATCCAGGGAGAAATAAATAAATAAAAACTAAAGGTTTCTTGTCGTCTTAACTTAACAAACCCAGGTTTTCTCTTTTCTTTATGCATTGCTATAATTCCCGGAAAGCCGTTGCTGAGAGAAATAAAAGATCCTTCCCAACAACGGCTCTATAATCTCCTGTAGGTAAGTTAGAATCCTTTCTTTAACAGCTCATCAATCTTAGGTGTAACCAACTCGCAGACTTCTTTTGCTGTTGCTACACCAAGCAAGACTCTATCCATTTCTGGGAGAATAGTTTCGCTGATTTCTTTCCACTGCACAACTTGTGGAACAAAGGAGCGTGCAAACTCTGAAGCTTCCAAAAATACCTCCCTATGTGCTGGAGGCGGTGGGGTCGCTAAGAAAAGATCGTAAGCGACTAATTTTCGGACAGGTACTCTACCAGTTTCAGCATATACCTCTTGGGCTTCTTTCTTCGCTAGCCAGCTACAATATTCGTACGCTTCTTGAGGGTATTCAGTAGACTTAAGAACAAAATTACCATCCGTAGCAGATACGATAGCTCTCTTCTTGGCTATAGGAGGATGGAGAACATCCCAATCGAGATCCGGATTCGAGACCATCCAAGGTCTGTCCCAAGGTCCACTGCCATAGAAGGCTACTCTTTGACTGAGGAACATCTGCCATTCTCCTGAGCCTCCCATTTCAGCTACGCTCGCCGCTATACGATATTTGTTAGTCAAATCTGCCCAGAATTGAAGACCTTCGATTGCTTCTGGAGTATTAAGCGTGCATTCAGTTAGAGATTCATTGAAGATATCTCCTTCGAAGCGCAATATCCACTCATACCATCTCGCGACCCAGTTGTTGCTACCAATAGCCCATTGATCAACCGTTCCATCTCCATCGGTATCCTTAGTCAGTTTTTTGCCTATTTCCAAGAAATCATCAATCGTCCAAAAAGGGTCAGGGCGCGCCAATCCAGCCTCAGTAAGCATCTTTTTATTGTAGGCAAAGGGTATAGCTCCCCAGGTATATGGGACACCGTATATCTTACCTTTGTAAGTAACTATATCTAGTACAGAGGGAAATATATCCTCTGTCCTCATTTCATTATCCTTTTGTATATAAGGCTCAAGAGCCAAAAGGACATCTCTACCTACAAAAGCAGGAAACACCCCGTCGTTCCACCAAGCCACATCAGGAGGTGCTCCTCCAGCAATCATAACGAGCAACTTTGACTCGTAAGCTTCTCCAAATGCATTTGTGAGTTCTATCTTAACATTAGGATAAGCCGATTCAAACATTCTTGCTAATTGTTCGTCGCATGCGAAACGCTCTGCATCTATACACACTATAACTTGTAAGGTTACTCGCTCGGCAGCGTTACCAACAAATCCTAGGAATAACACCATCGTCGCAAGCAAAAATGTACTTACTAACCAGACTAACCATTTTCTTTTAAACACTTCAAACCTCCTTGTAGATTTGATTTATTCTTTTTCTTAGCTAATAGGCCTATTTATTCACCTCTCACCTCCCCTAGGCCTTGTTTTTAGCTCTTTTCTTTATTAAAGATCGAGTTTCTTCACTAATTATATGACCCAACCACCTCAACAAGGGTATGGATACAAACCTCAGGAACAACGAAAGTTACCCATTCGCCTTTTCGCTTCCAGTTAAGTTCTACACCTTCCGGAACCAAACAGACTCTTCTCACTTTTTCTTTTCTTCTAATCTTTACCTCAACGTTTCTCACAGGTATAGCATTTTGAATAAATGCTCGCTCTGTTTCTGTCTTTTGTAGAATTACATTAACCATGTGGACAATATTTGTTTTTCCCTTTTGAGTTAAATTAACTTCTACGTTCATCGGAGCTTTCACTTTCAGTACTTTAAAAGGGTTTACTTTATCTACAGTATTAAGAATAATATTTCTCAACCAAGGGTCATTTCGTCGCCAATAGTCCTTACCAATAGCAAAAGCAAGATATATAGCTCGTCCTTTACCAAATCTATTCTCTATAATACAAGGTAAATTTGTGCTTTTTCCAGGAGGTGCATAGCGTGCTTTAACATTTTTAAATGGATATCTTATTTTAGCTAATGTATTTACCTTGCTCCTTGGGATTATTCCTAATGGAGGAACCTTTAGCAGGATTGGCATGTGCGGACACCCCTTACTAATTTCCTCATCTAACAAATCTATGAAAAAATATTTATATGAGAGATCAATTTCTCTTATCCCAGATATACCTAAAATATCGCTCAGTCCAAAAATTGGTAATTGGTTTCCCTTAAGATTGTAAAAAGAACTAGCACCTGTAACTATAAGACTGCCTCCTTCTTTTACAAAAGACCTAATTTTATCTACTGTAATTTCTGACAAGCAGATTTGGTCAGGAATAATTAAGACACAGTATTCATCCAATTGTTCTAAGTTCTCTTCGCTAATAATATCAAATTGTTGATGACCTTCTAAGAGCGCCTTATGGAATCCCCAAACGCCGTAGTTGTAATAGCGGAAATACCCCTTGTGAAAATCCAGACCTACTACTTCCGCAGCTTTTGTGGAACTGAAAGAGTTAAGAATTACTATATTCTTTACTTTACTAAATCCCTTTAACCATGGTTCTTTTTGTTCAAGTTCTTGATAAACCTCTCCAATTACTCTATACGCCTCCTTTTCCAATGTTCCGTTTGGATAGGTCTGATCTCCTATGCTGGGCACACACCCGTTAGAGACAATGGTAGCAATTTCAGTTTTTAATGTAATACTTTCCTTAAGATTCCAAGAACCCCAACCATCAGTAAATCGGCTAGTAACAATTTCACTTTCTTTCTTCTGGCTGGATGAAAATTTAGCTTTAAGACTTTGAGAAATATACAAAGGAGCATGGCACTCGTTGGTTAGGAATCCAACTTTTTCTATAAGTTCGGGGTAGGGATGCGCAATACTTCCCGAATTATTATAGCTTATAAGAAGACGAGGATTAATTTTATGGATTCGATTTATTATCCGGGTATAAAAGCTATTTTTCAGACTGTCTCTGAATTCTATCATTTTCAAGCGCAGTTTAGGTGGCGCCATTTCATGAGGTTGCATCTTTTCTCTGTAACGGTCGAAAAAAAGCTTGCCACATCTAGGACAAAAACAATGGACCCACGGAGGATCCTCCTCAGCCCAATCCAACCAAAGACCATCTATCTCATAATTTTCAACAATTTCAACCAACATATCCAGAACATAATCATTGTATCCGCTATTAATACAACACCACTTAAATCCGCCAGCAGAGTATGGGGTACCGTCAAATTGTTTGACTTCCCAATCCGGATGTTCTTTTACAGCTAAAATATCCCAAGCTACACTATAATAAGCAATAACTATGATGTCATTCTCATGACCCTCTTTACAAATTTCTTTTAAAAAGTCAATGGAAGTAACTGCTTTAGGATGCTTACTTCCTATTTTAGTATCATAGTAGGCATAACCAAAACTGTCTTTAGCAAAGAAGACCCCTGCATTAATATAAGCTTTAACTAGTGTTCTTACAAATTCTTTTGCATCAAAATTTTTCAATACATCATTTAAATACGGTGAGTTATGGAAATCCATATGAACCTTCCGCAATCTAATATTAAACCAATCCATAATCCTTCCTCCTATTTGAGGTAGTTTAAGAGACTTTAT
>WJOQ01000110.1 GCA_009618505.1 Clostridia bacterium
GATTGCCAGTCCTTTTCCTCTTACATCCCCTATAATTTCGTATCTTTCCTGCATCTCTTTTAGTCTCTTAATTGTGTAGTCTCCAAGCTGGGCTGCTCTTTCCATTAGGTTTTCTTTAGAAAGTATATCGAGAAATGCTATTGCTGTAGCGCATGAAACGGGATTTCCCCCAGTTGTTACGCAATGTGACCCGGGAGGTAAATCCATCACGTCTTTTCTGGGTGCAGCAACTGACAGCGGGAGCCCACCGGCAATTGCCTTGCCGAGAGTTACCATATCTGGAACCATATTCCAGTGCTCTATAGCCAGGAACTTTCCGGTACGCCCGCATCCAACCTGAACCTCATCATCTATCATCAAAATCCCATATTTATCGGCCAGCTTCTTTAACTTAGGGAAAAACTCAGGAGGAGGAACTATGTATCCATTCTCTCCCTGAATAGACTCAAAGAAGAAGCCAGCAACCTCTTCTGGTGGTACAAACTTTTGCAAAACCCATTCGTCTATGAAATCAACGCACCATAGATTACAATCCGGGTATTCGAGTTTGTAAGGGCATCTATAACAGTAGGGATAAGGAACTAGAGTTACCCCAGGCATTAAGGGATGAAAATAGCGTCTCTGCACAGGAGCTGTAGACGAAAAAGCCATTGTTCCAAAAGTTCTTCCATGAAATGAGCCAGTGAATCCGATGAACAATTGCCTTTTAGTGGAATGTCTAGCTATCTTAAAGGCAGCTTCATTTGCTTCAGTGCCGCTATTAGCAAAGAAATATTTGCACTGCATTGGCATTATCTTGTTTAATCTCTCGGCTAATTCAACAGGCTCTGTGAAACAAAAATCTGTATAAGAATAGTGCATGAAGCTCTTTGCCTTATTTACCATAGCCTCGATTATCTTTGGATGGCATTGCCCAACATTTAAAACTCCCAGCCCAGAGTTCCAATCAACATATTCATTTCCATCAACATCGCGTACAATAGCCCCTTCTCCCCCAGCGACAACGAGTGGATAGTAGAAGGGTCTATTGTATGGAGCCATCGTTTCTTTATCACGCTCTATCCACTTTATAGCTTCTGGCCCAGGTGGTGTTGTTACAATATTTGGTATTCTCTTTGCCATGCTTTTCCTCCTTCCTGCTTGTTAAAACTATCAAACAGTTATCGATGCTTTTTCGGCAGCCGCCGACAATTTCTCGTATTGTGAAGCCACTAGCTATCTCCCATTATATCCTTCTCAGCATCTCGAAGAATTCGCCTCATTTCCTTATGCACATCCTCCTTAATAGGAGGAGGTTTGTGTGTGGAAAGTATCTCCTTCACTTTTACCTTCGCTCTTTCAAGAAAAGAACCCTTTGTCACCGGGTCAAGAATGAAAGTATCAGAGAGTTCTCTGCTCCATATTTCTTTCCTGAAATGCGCTATGGTATGCTTTTCACCTAAAAAGTGACCGCCAGGACCAACTTTATGAATGACATCCAAGGCTAAAGTATCATCATTTACTTCGAATCTGCGCAAATACGCACGGGCATGCTCACAAACTTCAGCATCAAGGATTAATTGGCCTAACGAGGCACTCAGCGCCTGGTCACGGGACCCCAACCATGCAGAAAGATCCGTACGGCTCATAAAGCTCATAGCTACTTTCAGTGTATTGCGCTCAAAAGATGAGAGATCAGAAGGTATTTCTTCTAACGAAACATCTGCTACCATGCTGGGAATCTTATAGAACCTCGCCATCTGAGCACATCCGGCTGATAGCAATGGATACTCAGGTGCCTTATAATTGATTTCGCCAGTCTTCATATTTGCTGGTGTTGCTTCCGAAGTGTAAATTACTGGAGCCCCGGGATTAGCACACTCAACAATGACCAGAGAGGCTAGTTCCTCAGCGTTGGCTACTGCCAGAGTCCCTGCCATTGTCGCCGGGCCAGTGGTAGTAGATAAGACCATGGTCATAGGTGCAATTGGGATTCCCGCTCTGGCTAACATAACCATGGCTTCAGACGAACCCTCTTCAAATGTTAGTGGAGCCACCGGGCAGTGCATCGATGAAAAAGGAGGTCTTTTTCTGAGTTCTTCCTCACCACCAACAATGGCAGATGCCAGCCTAATTTGCCATCTAGCTGTTTTCTCAGTGGTGCACGAGCCACACTGAATATGCTTTCTGACATTTTCGAGTGCAATGGCTAAAGCATGCAGCTCCTGAAGCGGTGAAGGTAGCTCACCAGGAATTACAATGGGCCAGAAGTAGTCAACTGTATCAAGGTAGTCACCTATTATGGCAAAATCCTTCAAGTCAGATGAGGTTGACTTTCTCCTCTCTCCGGTCTCAAAATCGTCTACAAACGGTGAAAAACCGCTTGTGGCTAGAAAAGGGAAATCATCTGCTGGGAGCTTAAGGTCACATTTGGGTTCTCTTGCACTCAGAGTTATCTTCTCGGGGGCTCTTTCAATTGCTTCTTCTACAAGAGAACTTGGAATCTTTACAATATCGCCAGAGACCTCTGCACCATTCTCGGCAAGCAACCTTCGCACCTTCTCGCTATGAATCTTAACTCCAGTTTCCTTTAGAATCCGTAGGCTCGCCTTATGAATACGCTCTACCTCATCCTCGGTCAAAAAATTTAAGACAGCTCTCATTCTTTTTACGCCTCCCCTTAACTTTATTCACGAATCATAAGATAGATGTCTCCTTTGAAAGCGTTTCGTGAAACTTCACAGGAGCACCCATATCAGTCATTTTTTTCAAGAACTTAATTGGGTCAAGACACTCAGGGCCAATTACCCCCCTGCCTGCGTCGTCTTCCACACACATTTTTGCTCCCACAATTGCTGGTAAAGCAACATAAATATTTATCGTCCCGAACCTTTTATATATCTCCAGCCTCTCCTCCTCAGTTGTATAATTGGCAAAAGGATAAGATATTGTGTGCTCGACACCTTCCCCTGATTTCGCCCCCACCACCCTAATCGACATAATTTTGACAGAATCAATCGGGCGTTTAATGGTTTCCTCTTCAGTGAAGAAGGCATTAACTGGAGGCCGCACTAACTTCGTCAAAACATCCAGCGGCAGGACTTTAACACCCTTCACATCTATAGGTTTGTCGCTCGCAAACCCCAACTGAATAAGGTTACCTGCTTGTACATCAACTGTGTACTTGAAATCTACATACTTCACCCCTTTCCCTATGAAGCGTGGCAGCATTGCTGCTTCTTCATGTAGATGATAAGAAAGCAAAACCTTACCAAACGGCTCAAAATTATATTCCTCGCGGCCACTAAAAGGAGGATATCTCTTATACTTCCCATCTTCAAATACTATCGGTTCCTCTGCGTAATCAGTAATCGCTGTTTTTGGAGACCACCCCGGGTCCCAGGCACTGATTATATCTTTCGGCTGCTTCTGGATCTTGCCGCATCTAATATATATTGCATCTACCTGGTCCAGTTTGTCGCAGGCATACTTTATTAACACATTAGAAACCCCGGGGGTCGCACCACAGCCAATAAGCGCTGTCAGGCCGGCCTTCTTGAATTCTTTATCAATTTCGAGTGGTTTATTTTTTGTTAGCTCATCTATGACGGGATAATCCAAGGCTGAGTCCACATACTGCGCCCCGCTGTTTAAGGCGGCTTTCATTATGTTGGCGTTGAACTGAGGCAGAGTCAGATTAATAATAGCATCCGCACCTTTAGCCGCACTTTCAACTGATTCAACCTTCCCAGCATCAACCTTAATAGTGGTAATCTTATCACTCTTTATTCTGTCTTTGACTTTATTGGCTAAATCCAAATCTATATCACCTAAAACTATTTCCGATATATCCTTGTCTCTAGCGCAGTACCTTTTTCATAACTTTTCCCATTACACTATTACCTCCTATCACCAACCATCACCCTGGCCCTTGGTCTAATTATTTAGTCCAACTACCACCAGCGTACATTGTAACACCAATACTACTGATTTAGTTTATGATATCTCTTCTACTTTCTTATGTATTTTTATATCCCGCTCATTCATTTGCCTGAAATATATCCCTCTTTCCTCTTTGTCAAATACCTCTGGAGGGAATATCCCTGTATGATTTACCTGTCCCCTTAACATCATCAGGGAGAATATAGCCCCTGAAACCGCGGTGGCATAGGATATGTCACTGGCTCCGGGGATTCTCTTGTTGGCTGCTGCAGCATCTGGACCATCTGTCCACAGTTGATAACGCAGGTCTTTACCAGCTCTTTTACCGTAAACATCCACCGTAAGCATCAACCTGCTCTTAAGCTTCCCGCTTTCTAGCAGCTCTTTTAGCTCCTTTGGGCTAGGTGTAGGCGGTAGCAGCTTAAGGAAAACATCCCTCGGAGCTACTTTTACACCTTTAATTTCAATCGGCTCCTCGCTCATCAACCCAAAGTCATCAATGGACTTCCAGAATAAATACGTCGGCTCGCCCATCTTGAAATCTACATACTTTACCGGCTTGCCAAGAAACTTCGGTATTGTTAATGGCTCTTCATGATTGTGATAGTACACCTTCCCTTTGGTACCTATGGGAGGCGGAAAGTCATATTCCTCTTCCCCACTGAAGGGGGGTGCCAGCTTATAGCCATTATCCCAATATGGAGCCGGTGAGCAAACGTCTTCCAGGTAAGTCTGTGGCTGCCATAGAACTATCGGCTTTTCAGATTCGGTGGTAGCGTAGTCTTTTATTCTTATGCTATCGATTTCATCTAACTCATCTGCAGCCTCTTTAGCCATCACATTGGTAGTACCGGCATCGGCGCCGGCTAAGATTAACCCTTTAAGGTTAGCCTTCTCCCATTTCTTGGCATACTTTAATTGCCCTACCGGAATATTTTTGTCTCCACCTGGAAAGTGATCATCAGTGGCCATGTCAAGGTAAGCTGTTTTTGCGGTATAACAGGCTTCCATTATTTGGTCATTAAACCTAGTCAGGGTAGCATTTACTACTATGTCAAAGCACCCATCTTTCATAAGTTTTGCCATGCCATTTATATCACTGGCATCCAACTTTTCTATTTTTAGTTTGTTGCTCTTGTTTGTTTCTACAATCTCCCTCATTCTGTTCAGGTCAATATCGCCCAAAACTACCTCTGTTACATCGTCAGCCCTTGAAAGCACCCAGCTTATTACAGTCCCTTGAGCTCCAGCCCCTATTATCAAAGCCTTTTTCACATCACTACCCCCTTTTTATTGAAATTAGATCTTAACCTTAACTTTTTGGCAATAAGTCTGCTTCGGCTCTCTTTAAAATCTGGGATATTTCCCCTTCAACATCTTCAGGAATAGGTTCAGGTTTATGTGTCGCCAGGATTTCTTTAATTTTTTCTTTAGCTACTTTATCCATCGACTTAGACCCTTTTTTCTCCCAAGTTTCAAAGCTGCTTGTATCGCTGACCTTTGACATCCACCTTTCTCTGAAATGCGTTAATGTATGTTTTTCAGCCAGG
>WJOQ01000343.1 GCA_009618505.1 Clostridia bacterium
GGCAGGAGCTCTGCCGTGAGCTACCTCTACCATATCAAAATCAAAGTAATCGTAAGCAACTACAGAGCAACCCACCGGGCAAATACCGATCACCTTCTGGCGGATTCCTAGCTCATCGACAATCTCACAAATCAATCGATGCACAATTCCATGGCCGCATCCTGGGCAATAATGGGTGGGGCGATTCTTCATTGATTGTGGTCTTCCAAATTTTGCTTTCAACTATTTCCCTTTATCCTTCTGCAATTGAATTAACTAATTCTATCAGTTCTTGCCCGATTTTTTTGCCAGTTTCTCTAACAGCTTCATCCTCTGTCTGTATCATTTCCATCGAAGAGTAAGAGGTTATTGCCCCCAAACTCTCCTCCCATATAGTCTTTCCATCTTTTACTGAAATTAGAGACACCGCAATATCCATTCTTACTCTATATTCCTCCACAGCTATGGCAGCTTCGGACAGAGGCTCGTTGAAATAGTGAGTAATTTTTCCCTGTAAAATCAAATCAGCCTCTTCCTCTTCTGTTATCTCTAGCCGTCCATCAAGAATAAACTCCTCTCTGATGGACCTGGTAACGGTTTCCTCGAGCCCGTACTGGAAAGTTTCATTAGCAAAGAGAGGTATAGCTATTTTTGTTCCGGAAGGGATAGCCAACCATTGGTAGCTACATCCTCCTAAAAGAACCATCAATAAAGAAAAGAATATCAACCATCCTTTTTGCCTGATCACTTTTTTGTGCATAAATCCTCCCTGAATTAGTCAGAAGTTCTTTCTGGCTCTTACAGACTCTGGCTCTCCATGAGCTCCTTTATTTTGTTCCATACTGCTCGAGCTACTTCTCTCTTGCTCCTTCTGGATAGGTGCTCCACTTTACCTTTATTATTTATTAAGGTCACTATATTAGTGTCCCCCTCAAAACCAGCTCCTTCCTCAGTTATATTATTAGCCACTATCAAATCAAGGCTTTTTTCTTTTAATTTTCTCATGGCTTCTTTTTCTAAATCCTTTGTTTCGGCGCAAAATCCCACCAGAATCTTATTTTCTTTTCTCTGTCCCAATTCCCTTAAGATATCGGGGTTCTGCGCTAGCTCCAGAATGAACTTTTTCTGGGTAGTTTTCTTGATTTTCCCATTTTCTTTCTTGGCCGGAGCATAATCAGAAACAGCAGCACTCATCACTATTCCATCGGCCTCTCCCATTTTTTCTCTTACCATATTATGCATTTCCCGTGCTGATTCTACCCAATGAAATTCTACTCCTGAGGGAGGGTCAAGTGAGGTTGGGCCACTAATGAGGACTATTCTTGCTCCTCGAGATGCCCCTTCTTCAGCCAGAGCGTAACCCATCTTCCCACTGGAATAGTTACTAAGGAAACGAACTCTGTCCAGGGGTTCTCTGGTGGGACCAGCAGTAACCACAAAGGCTTTACCCACAAAATCATCTCTGGATTGCATGACTCTCTCCAAACATTCTACGATTTCCTGGGGTTCTGTCATCCGCCCGAGTCCTATCTTTCCATCTGCCAAATCTCCCCTCTCTGGCCCGATGAACTTAAACCCAATTGCCTTTAGACTTCCTATATTTCTCTGTAAGATAGAATTTTCATACATCATATTATTCATAGCCGGCGCGAGCAAAACAGGAGCCTTAGTAGCCAAAACAATGGTAGTTAGAATATCATCGGCAATTCCATTAGCTATCTTGCCTATTATATTGGCTGTAGCCGGGGCAATCAGACAGGCATCAGCAAGCTCAGCCAAAGAGAGATGTTCTGCTTTCCTTATATCTCTACTGAATAATTTCAGGGTAACTTTCTGAGAGGCCAGGTTTTGTAAGGTCAAAGGAGGGAGGAAGTGAGTAGCTGTTTTGGTCATAATCGGATAAACTATGGCTTCTTTCTTTCTCAGTAATCGGACAATCTCAGCTGCTTTATAGGCAGCGATGCTACCGGTCACCCCCACTAAAATACTCTTATTTCTTAAGGCACCCATAATACATCATCCGATTGGCTTATGAAAAAATTGCAGCTTCTCTCTTTGCCAACAGTAGTAGAAGGACCATGCCCTGGATAAACAACTACTTCATCAGGAAGTGTTAATATTTTATCCTTAATAGATTTCTGTAACTCTTTAAGGTTACCACCGGCTAGATCTGTCCTTCCTATTCCTCCAGCAAAAAGAGTATCTCCTGAAAAAAGCTTATTATCTCCGTATAAACATATACTGCCTGGAGTATGCCCTGCAGTATGCAAAATTCTTAGAGAAAAACCACCTACTCTTATTTCATCTCCTTCTTCTAACACCCTGTCAGGTAGACCAAAAGACCTGTCTTTTCCCGTCAGGGCTGATAAATTCAATTCTGCATTCTGCAAAAGAGAAACATCAGCAGAATGAGCTAGTAGGGGAGCCTCTGTCTTTTCTCGCAGGAGATCATTGGCTCCTATATGGTCTATATGAGTATGTGTATTGACAATACTCCTAATCTTCAGCGAATCTTTTCTAATTACTTCAATTATTCTCTCGCCTTCTTCTCCCGGGTCAACAACAATGGCCTCTTTATCCTTTTCATCCCATAATATATAACAGTTAGCCTCAAATATTCCCACCACCACTTTCTTTACCTTCATTTAAAACCTTCTAGCTGTACTTAATCAATGAGAGAACATCATATCCCTTAAGTCTATCTCTTCCCTTTAAAGAGACAAGCTCAATCAAAAAACAAGCCCCTACTATCTTCCCTCCTAGTTCTTCTACTAATTTACAAATGGCTCCGGCTGTCCCCCCGGTAGCCAAAAGGTCATCAAGAACGAGAACCTTGTCACTCTTTTTAACCCCATCCTGGTGAATCTCCAGAGTATCTTCTCCATACTCCAGTTCATAGCTGACTTTCTCCACCCTATAGGGAAGCTTGCCTGGCTTACGAACCGGTACAAAACCTGCCCCCAACTCATAAGCAACCCCTCCACCCAGAATAAATCCACGTGCCTCAGCGCTAACCACTACATCAATTTTCTCGCTTCTATAAGGTTCAGCCAAAAGCCCTATTGCCTTCTTCAAATAATTTGCATCTCGCAATAGAGGAGTAATGTCCCTGAACAATATTCCCTTTTTAGGAAAGTCCTGAATGTTCCTGATTTTCTCTGATAACTCCATTGCTATTTCCTCCTCGTACATCCTTAATTTCAAGTTGTAATGTTTCCCTTCCCTTCCATCGATTTATGGTGGGAGTGAAAATCATATCCATATCTCCTGACCTCATTATCCTCTTACCCTCTTCACTAAGGCTAAAAGCTATAGCCTCGAACCTTTCTCCTCCTTCTTTCGCACCAATCACTGCCTTAATAAACTTCTTGTTAAATTCGGGCGAAGAAAAAGGACACAGTCCTTCTCCTAAAAATAGAGGCTGAGGATTCTCCGAACCATAGGGCAAAAGAAGCTCCATATCCTCAAAGAAATCACTTTCCAATTCTTTCAGACTTACTCTGGCGTCTATAAAATAGGTAGGAACCAAATCTTCTGGAGAAAGCGTCTCCTCAGCTAACTCATTCAATCTATCCTTTAGTATAGTTATATTCTTTATCGGTATCATCATTCCTGCCGCCATTTTATGCCCTCCGAAACTGAGAAGTAAATCTTCGCATGCCTGAAGCGCATTAAAAATGGAAAATTTAGGAATACTCCTGGCCGAACCTCTAGCTACGTCTCCCTGAGGGGAAAAAATAACTGCCGGGCGGAAGTATTTTTCTCTAACATAAGAAGCTAATAGACCAATTAATCCCGGATGCCAGCCATCCTTAATAAGAATAATCACCGACTCTTTAGTTTCGGGAAGAAGTTTGTCTGCCTCTCTACGCATACTTCCCTGTATTTTCTGTCGTTGTCTGTTCTCTGCGTCAAGATTCCTAGCTAATTTAATAGCTTCTCCCCAAGAAGTGGAAAGAAGAAGTTTCACTGCCTTTCTACTCAAAGAGAGCCGTCCGCAGGCATTGAGCCTGGGGGCAAGAATGAATCCTATGTGACCTCCCTTGATTTCCTTCCCATCCAGTCCAGTAATCTCAATCAGAGCTCTTAATCCAAGATTAGAGGTTTGATTAAGACGTTCCAGACCAAACTTTACCAAAATTCTGTTCTCACCTTTTAGAGAAACAACGTCAGCAATAGTTCCCAGGGCTACCAGATCTAGATAATCCCAGGGCTCTACCTTTTTAGAAGAAGATTTTTGAGCGAGAGCCTGAATAAGCTTAAAGGCAACTCCTACCCCGGCTAACTCTTTGAAAGGATAGGAACAATCTGGTTGGTGGGGATCGAGAACAGCATAAGCAGAAGGGACTCTTGCTTTAACTCGGTGGTGGTCGGTAACTATAACATCCAGACCCAGACTATTTGCATAATCTATCTCCTGGATACAGGAAATCCCGCAATCGCAGGTGATAACCAGGTCTATCCCCATTTCTACTGCTTTATCCAATGAGCTTTTGTTTAACCCATATCCCTCCTTTTCTCTGTGAGGAATATAAAAGTAAGCAGAAACTCCCGAGCTACGTAAGAACTGCAATAAAAGAGTAGTAGCTGAGATTCCATCTACATCATAGTCACCATAGATGAGAATCCTCTCTTTCCTGGAGATGGCTTCAGTAATCCTCTGGACGGCCCTATCCATCCCCTTCATTAAAAATGGATCTTGCAGATGCTTCAGGGAAGGATAAAGAAACCTTTTAACCTCTTCGCTCTCTACTATCCCCCGATTATGTAGAAGTTGAACCATTAAAGGAGGAAAACCCCATTCTCTAGACAAAAAAAGGCGTTTCTCTCTCTCCAAGGGCTCCTGGATAATCCATTTTCTGTCCATTGAACTCTATTTATCTTCCTTTCCCAGAATTATAGCCCATTTATAACTTAAGTCAACAAATGTCTCACTCCATAAATTCTTCCCATCCCTGAGAGGTGAACTTCTTCATTCCCTCACTTATAATCATTCCTTCTACTTCTGGGAGACTCTCAATTAGTCTCATTCCCTCTTCAGGTCCCAGAACAAAAACTCCTGTGGCTAGAGCATCTGTTGTAGTAGCATCAGGGCCAATAATCGTTACACTCATCGGTACATCCTGAACGGTTAAACCAGTTTTGGGATTAACAATATGAGAGAATCGCTTTCCTTTTAGAGTAAAATACCTTCTATAGTCGCCAGAAGTGGCCACTGCCTTATCCTTCACTTTTATTATATCAATAATCTTATCCTCATCGCGGGGATCCTGGATACCTATTTGCCATTTTTCCCCTTGCGGGTCAGTCCCTAAACCGTACAAGTCTCCTCCTGCGTTGACTAAAGCTCGTTTTATACTATTCTTTTTTAAAGCCTCTATTGCCTTATCCACAGCGTATCCTTTGGCAATTCCTCCTAAATCAATTT
>WJOQ01000299.1 GCA_009618505.1 Clostridia bacterium
AACGGAGTAGAGGCACTTGCCACACCAATAGTTGCGCAGGCTTCTGGAGCTCCTGAGAAAGAAGAAGAGGAAAAGACTGAGTTTGATGTGATTCTAAGCGAGATGGGTAGCAAAAAAATTCAAGTCATTAAAGAAGTACGAAAACTTACTTCCCTGGGATTAAAAGAGGCTAAGGATTTAGTAGAACAAGCTCCAAAACCGATTAGGGAAAATGTAGTTAAAGAAGAAGCTTTAAAGATCAAGGAGACTCTGGAGGCAGTAGGGGCTAAGGTCGAAATAAAATAGCAAGGGAAGGTTATGTATAAAAAGACGCAAGAAAGAGTGATGGATTTTACCAAGTTTAAATCTGTAGCAGAGATCCCTAATCTTTTACAGGTACAGAGATATTCCTTTGAAAATTTTCTTCAGAGAGATGTTCCTCCCCAACAGAGGAAAAAAGAAGGGCTGCAAAAGGTCTTTTTGGATGCTTTTCCGGTAGAAAGTTACAATCAGAAATTAATCCTGGAATTTGTAGGATATCGTTTTGGAGAATCTGCATATGATATAGAAAAATGCGAGGAGGAGGAATTAACCTATTCCCTCCCCTTGTATGTTAATCTTCGCCTAGAAAAAAAGGAAGTGGGAGATGTTCTTGAAGAAAAAGTTTATCTAGGGAATTTTCCTTTAATGTCAAAAAAGGGAAGTTTCATTATTAATGGAGCAGAAAGAGTAATAGTCAGTCAGTTACAGCGTTCTCCTGGAGTTTTTTTTGAGGAAGATACTTCCATTTCTGCGGGGGATGATATCCTCTACCGAGCGCGAATTATTCCCGAACGAGGCAGTTGGCTCGACCTGGAAATAAAAGAGGATCTGCTGTATATGAGGATTAATCGAGGAAGGAGATTCCTGGTCACATTGTTCTTAAGGGCGTTGGGAGACAATCCGGAAAGAATTATGAAGAAATTTTCCTATCCTCAAGAGAGAAAAATGATGGAAGATAGTTTTAAGCAAGATGGGGCAAACTCGCAAAAAGATGCTCTTCTTAAAATCTACCAAGGACTGAGGCCAGGTCGTCCTCTTGTCTTTGAGTCGGTAAAGGAGGTTTTCCATAGAACTTTCCTCGATCCTCGTAGGTATGACTTAGGTAAAGTGGGGAGATATCAGCTGAATAAAGAGTTAGGCTTAGATTGCGACTGGGATGTGGGGATTCTTAGATCAGATGATGTGGTAGGAATTATACTAGAGAAATAAAAAGCTTGGACCATCTTTCCCATAGAAGAGTGAGGAGAATAGGTGATCTTTTGACAGAGCAACTTCGTGTTGGGTTAACTCATCTTACAAGAATAATTCAGCAAGGGATGAGTATCCAGGATCCGGAACTAATCACTCCTCGTTCTTTGGTTAATACTATTGTAGTAAAAAGTTCTATAAACAGCTTTTTTAATACAGGACAGCTTTCTCAATATCTAGACCAAACCAATCCCCTAACAGAATTAACTCATAAACGCAGACTGTCTACCCTCGGTCCGGGAGGATTAACCCGGATGCAGGCAAAAGAAGAGATAAGGGACGTCCATTATACCCATTATGGACGGATTTGTCCTATAGAAACGCCAGAAGGACAAAATATTGGCTTAATTACTTCTCTGGCTACTTATGCTAGGGTGAATGAGCTCGGCTTTCTGGAGACGCCTTATAGAAAAGTGAAAAATGGAAAGGCAACTGAAGAAGTAGTATACCTTAATGCCCGCGATGAAGATGAATATTATATTGCTGGAGCAAGTTCTGTAGATGAGAAGGGAAGATTTGTCTCACCAGGAGTCATAGGGAGATATAAGGGGGATATTGTAAATATTTCTAAGGAAGAAGTTGATTATGTGGATATTTCCCCTAAACAGATAATAAGTGTTACTACCTCCTTAATTCCTTTTGTAGAGCATAACGAGGCCAATAGAGCATTAATGGGTTCGAATATGCAGCGCCAGGCAGTACCTCTGGAGAGCCCAGAGCAGGCTTTAGTCCAAACAGGCATGGAAGCTAGGGTAGCAGAAGATTCTATGGGGGCGGTGAGAGCAGAAGAAGAGGGGGAAGTTATCTATGTAGATGCTGACAGGATAAAAATAAGAACTTCCAGGGGAGTAGATGAATATATTTTAGATAAATTTATAAGATCTAATCAAAGAACCTGTATTAATCAAAGACCTATTGTGAAGAAGAAGGATAGGGTAAAAAGGGGAGCATTTATAGCTGATGGTCCGGCCATTACCAGAGGTAAATTGTCTTTAGGTCGGAATGTTCTGGTAGCTTTTATGCCATGGGAAGGGTATAATTTCGAGGATGGGATTCTCATTAATGAGAGGTTGGTGAAAGAGGATATTTTTTCTTCTATGCATATTGAGGAATTTCAAATAGAAGCAAAGGAACTACGATCAGGAGTAGAGGAGATAACGGCTGATGTGCCCAATGTTGACGAGTCCTATTTAAAGAATTTGGATGAAAAGGGTATTGTAAGAATTGGAGCAGAGGTGGAACCAGGGGATATTCTTATGGGTAAAGTTACTCCTCAAGTGGAGATAAAACTTACTCCAGAGGAGAGGCTTCTCAGGAGTATCTTTGGAGAAAAAGTTCAGAAGGTAAAAGATAATTCTTTGCGGGTTCCCCCTGGCATCAGAGGCAAAGTGATAAAAATCAAGGTTTTCTCTCAGGAGAACCAGGATGACTTACCTCCTGGTGTGCTCAAGAGAGTAAAAGTGTACATAGCTATCCAACGTAAGATCAGAGTAGGGGATAAGATAGCCGGTCGACATGGAAATAAGGGGGTCGTTTCCAAAATCCTTCCGGAAGAAGATATGCCCCGCCTTGCCGATGGAACTCCCGTGGATATAGTTTTGAATCCTTTAAGTGTTCCTTCCAGGATGAACGTAGGTCAAATTCTGGAGATTCATCTTGGTCTGGTGGCTAAAGCTTTGGGAGTGCAGGCGGTATGTCCCGTTTTTGAAGGGCCCAAAGTGGAAGAGATAAGGGATTTGTTGAAGAGAAATAATCTGCCTGAATCCGGCAAAATGCCTCTCTATGATGGACGAACAGGAGAGCTTTTCCATCAAGAAGTTGCCGTAGGCTACATGTACGTGATGAAACTTATTCATCTAGCTGAGGAAAAAGTACATGTGCGCTCCACCGGTCCCTATGCTCTGATTACTCAACAGCCGCTGGGAGGAAAATCCAGACAGGGTGGACAAAGATTTGGAGAAATGGAGGTATGGGCTCTGGAAGGATATGGAGCAGCTTATACTCTGCAGGAAATGCTTACGGGCAAATCTGATGACCTGCAAGGCAGAGTTAGAATCCATGAGCAGATAATAAAGGGGGAGAATACATTGGATGCTCAAACTCCAGAATCCTTTAAGGTTCTTATCAAAGAATTTCAATCGTTAGGATTAAGCTTGGAATTTTGGAGGAATGGAAAACGACTTTCCATTAGAGATATGGAAGAAGAAGAATAGGAGATAAAATTGTGGAGAGTTAGCGATATTGAGAAAATAAGAATCAAACTCGCTTCTCCCAAAGAGATGAGAGAGTGGTCTTTTGGAGAGGTAAGAAAGACCGATACCATAAATTATCGTACTTTTAGACCGGAAAGGGGTGGGCTCTTTTGTGAGCAGATTTTCGGTCCTACGAAGAGTTACGAATGTTATTGTGGCAAATATAGAAAGATGAAATACAAAGGGGTCAAATGTGAACGCTGTGGAGTTGAGGTCACTTCTTCCAAGGTTCGTCGAGAGAGAATGGGACACATCGAATTGGTTACTCCAGTTGCCCACATATGGTACATGAAGACTTACCTGCCCCTCTTACTGAATTTAAGGAAAAGTGACGTAGAAAAGATAATCTATTTCATAGACTATATAGTCATAGATCCGGGCAAGACTTCCTTGAGAAAGATGCAGATTATTGATGAGGAAGAATATCGGGGACATGGTGATACGAGTGGAGAAGATGGCTTGAAAGCTGCCACAGGGGCAGGAGCAATCCTTGAGATTCTAAAAAGTATGAATCTGGAAAAATTACAGCAGGAGCTAAGAGAAGATTTACTTCAGGAGAGAACAAAAGGAAAAAGAATCAAGCTGATTAAACGGTTGGAGCTGGTAGAGAATTTTGTCCGCTCGGGAAACAAACCTGAGTGGATAATTCTGACGATTGTTCCTGTTATTCCGCCTGATTTTCGTCCCATGGTACAGCTGGAGAGTGGGATTTTTGCTAATTCGGATTTAAACGATCTCTACCGACGTATCATCAATCGGAATAATCGTCTGAAATATTTATTGGAGATAGGTGCGCCCCAGATAATTATTCAAAATGAGAAAAAAATGCTCCAGCAATCCGTAGAGGCTGTTTTTGAGAATGAGAAACTTCCCCAGCCCATACTGGGAGGGGGAGGGAGACCACTTAAATCCTTAAGTGAAATAGTTAAAGGTAAACAGGGTAGATTCAGGCAGAATCTTCTGGGCAAAAGGGTTGATTATTCGGGAAGAGCGGTGATTGTGCCCGGGCCAGATTTGGAGATATATCAATGTGGTTTGCCTGAGAAAATTGCTCTGGAGCTCTTTAGACCTTTTGTTCTGGGAGAGATTATGCGAGAGAATAAAGCTGAGACGATAAAAAGGGCTAATGATCTGATAGAAAGGGTTGATCCATTTGTTTGGGAGATACTAGAAAAAGTGGTCAGAGACCATCCAATACTCTTAAATCGTGCTCCCACCTTACATCGATTAGGTATTCAGGCTTTTCAACCAGTCTTGATAGAAGGTAACGCTATTCAACTTCATCCTCTGGTATGCAGTGCCTTTGGCGCCGATTTTGATGGCGACCAGATGGCAATACATATTCCCCTTTCTTATGAAGCGCAACTTGAAGCAAGTACTCTGATGCTTCCTGTGAACAATCTTCTCTCTCCAGCTAACGGAAATCCTATATTTGCTCCTACTCAGGATATTACGGTGGGTTGCTACTATTTGACCGTAAAAGGCAAAAAAGAGGAAAAGGAGAAGGTTTTTTCTAGCTTAGATGAAATAATTATTGCTTATGAGCTGGAAAAAGTATTCCTGCATCAACCCGTAAAATTATTGCATAAAGGTAAGTGGATAGAAACTACTCCTGGAAGAGCGATTTTTAATGAGATACTCCCCAAGGGAATAGGATTTGAAATTCTTTTAGTGGATAAAAATAGATTAACCCGGATTATAGGTAAAATTTGGCAGAAATATGGAAATGCAGTTACCGTGGAATTTTTAGACAAAGTAAAAAAGCTAGGGTTCGAATATGCCACTAAATCGGGATTGACTTTTGCTATGTCTGATGTACCCGATATAGTAAAAAAGAAAAAGGTACTACAGCATGCGGAAGAGGAAGTAAGGGGATTTAATCTAAGAGCTGAAGACGGGGAAATAAGCGAAGAAGAGAGATACAAAGACGTGATAGACGTGAGAATGAGAGTTATTGACCAAATAACAAAAATGGTCTCTGATTATCTTTCTATCGATCGCTTTAATTCTCTCTATATGATGTGGAAATCAGGAGCAAGGGGGTCTGCTACGCAATTGCGGCAGATCATAGGTATGAGAGGCTTGATGGCCAGGTCTATTAGAGAAACCTATCGCCGTGAACTCTGGGATGAGGTCTTTAAGAGAAAATTAGACATCCCTTCTGATGTGATTAAACAATACTTTTATCCTCTTTCTGGCGGTAGGCTAAAGGGGAGAATTGGTGAGGAACCTGTGAGGTCCAGTTTCAAAGAGGGCCTTACTGCTCCGGAGTACTTTGCCTCCACTTCAGGAGGGAGAAAAGGTTTGGTAGATACTGCTTTGAAAACAGCTTATGCGGGTTATCTGACTCGAAAATTAGTATCTGTGGGTCAAAATCTTATCATTAACCAGGAGGATTGTGGTGCCATAGATGGTCTTTCTGTGAAAAGACCGGCTAGAAGAGGGGGAATAAGGCAATCCTTGGCAGAAAGGATTCTGGGTAGAGTAACTGCTTCGCCTGTCATAAATCCTTCTACAGAGAAAGTTATTATAGACTCGAATAAGGAAATTACAGAGGACATAGTTCGAAGAATAGAAAAGGCTGAGATTGCGGAAGTGAAAATTCGTTCCCCTTTGACTTGTCAAGCTAGGTGGGGTCTATGTCAGAAGTGCTACGGGTGGGACCTTTCTACTCATAGACTGGTTAGTTTAGGTGAGGCGGTAGGAGTGATAGCGGCTCAATCTATAGGTGAGCCGGGAACCCAGCTAACTTTACGGACATTCCATACCGGCGGCATATTTCAGAAGGGGGGGGGATCTTCCTCAGGGTCTACCACGAGCTACCGAGCTTTTTGAGCCACGCAAGGAGAATCTGCCTCGCAAGGGAGTTGTTCGTCAACGTAGGGAGAAGAGGCTCTGATAAGTGAAATAGAGGGAAGAGTGAGCATAGAAGAGAAAGAAGGGCGTAGTCTTGTTACGATCAAGGGTGAAGGAGATGAGAAAATCACCTATGAGGCGGGAGATGACAGGTTGGTCTCTGACGGAGAAATGGTAGAAGCAGGCGCTAAGATAATGGAAGGTATCATAAATCCCCGTTCACTCCTCAACGTAAAAGGGATTAGAGCAGTAGAAGAGTATTTAGTTAATCAGATACAGCAAGTTTATAGATCTCAGGGTGTGGATATCAATATCAAACACTTTGAAGTAATCATAAGACAAATGATGAGAAAAGTAGAGGTAGTGGAACCAGGAGATACAGGTTATATACCAGGAGAACAGGTAAATAAGATAGACTTTGAAGAGGTCAATAAGAAGATAAGGGAGCAGAAGGGTAAGCCTGGCACGGGAAAACCTGTTCTTTTGGCTGTCCCTAAAGCTGTGCAGGAAGATAAGGAGAGTTTTCTCTCTGCTGCTTCTTTTCAAAGGACGAAACAGGTTTTAGCTGAAGCGGCAATTTGTGGACAGGTGGATTTTCTTAGAGGGTTAAAGGGTAATGTAATCATCGGAAAATTAGTTCCGGCTGGAACAGGGTTTAATCAGAAACCGGGGGAAAGCACGCCAATATAAAAAAGGATAATAAATGCCCACTATAAATCAGTTAGTAAGAAAAGGACGAAAAAAGGTCAAAAGGAAAAAGAGGAGTCTGGCTCTGGAAGAATCGCCTCAGAAAAAAGGAGTTTGTATAAGCGTAAGGACACTTACACCTAAGAAACCCAATTCGGCATTAAGGAAGGTGACCAGAGTTCGACTGTCCAATGGAAAAGTAGTTACTGCTTATATTCCCGGAGAAGGACATAATCTTCAGGAGCATGCCATAGTTATGGTAAGAGGAGGAAGAGTGAAAGATTTGCCGGGAGTGAAATATCATGTTGTGCGTGGTACGTTAGATACGATGGGAGTGGAGGGTAGAAAGCAGAGTCGCTCCAAATACGGAAAGAATAGGGAATAAGGGGAGCCTAATGGGAAGACGGAGAATATCAAAAAAGAGAGCTGTATTTCCAGATCCTGTGTATAGTAGCCAGCTAGTAAGCAAGTTTATTAATCAAATAATGAGAGCAGGGGAAAAAAGCAAAGCAGAGACTATTTGTTATGGGTGTTTTGACATTATAGAGAAAAGAGCAAAAAAGAACCCTCTTGAAGTTTTTCAGCAGGCCCTGGAAAATGTCAAACCTGTCCTGGAAGTTCGTTCGCGTCGTGTAGGAGGGGCTACCTATCAGATACCAGTAGAGGTTAGGCCAGGAAGACGAGAAGCTCTAGCTTTTAGATGGATTCTACAGTTCGCTCGTCAAAGAAAAGGCAAGTCAATGAGAGAGAAACTGGCGGAAGAAATTATAATGGCTTTTCGAAAGGAAGGATTGGCGATAAAGAAGAAAGAAGACACTCATAGGATGGCAGAGGCCAATCGAGCCTTTGCCCATTACCGCTGGTAATAAAGGACAGCGTTTAGCGGATAGCGTATAGTAAAAAACAAAAAATTCAAAAACTATAAGAACAAAGAAACAACGAACGGTGAAATATGATAAGGCTCAAAGATATGAAAACTCAAAATTCTCTCAGTAAAATTCGAAATATTGGCATAATAGCTCATATAGATGCGGGCAAAACTACGACTACTGAACGTATCCTGTACTACACTGGGAAAATCCATAAGGTGGGAGAAGTGCATGAGGGCACTGCAGTGATGGATTGGATGGAACAGGAGAGAGAAAGAGGTATCACCATAACTTCTGCTGCTACTACCTGTTCTTGGAAAAACTATCAAATTAATATTATAGATACTCCTGGCCATGTGGATTTCACTGTGGAAGTAGAAAGAGCCCTGCGGGTCCTGGATGGAGCAATAGTTATTTTCTGTGGTGTAGGGGGGGTAGAGCCTCAATCGGAAACAGTTTGGCACCAGGCCGACCGTTATGGTATCCCCCGTATTATTTTCATCAATAAGTTGGATAGAGTAGCAGCTAATTTTTATCATAGTGTAGAAAGAATAAGAGAGAAATTCGGTCTTATTCCTTTGCCTATTCAGATTCCCATAGGAGAGGAGGAGGGTTTTCGTGGGGTGGTAGATATAATAAGAATGAAGGCTATTATATGGCAAGGAGAGGGGCTAGAGGTTAAGATTGTGGAGAGGGATGTCCCTCTTTCTATGAAGGAGAAAGCTTTTCACTGGCATAATTATCTGATGGAAAAGATAGCAGAGAACAATGAAGGATATTTGGAGAGGTTCATAGAGGAAAAGAGTTTAACTGTTAAAGAAATAAAAGAAGAGATAAGGTCGATGACTTTAGCTCATAAAGCGGTTCCTGTTCTTTGTGGAAGCTCTTTGAAAAACAAGGGAATACAACTTTTGTTAAATGCTGTCAATGATTATCTTCCTTCTCCTCTGGACATTCCTCCGGTAGAGGGAGTGAATCCAATAACGCAGGAGAGAGAAAGAAGAAAACCTTCTCCCCAAGAACCGTTTTCTGCTCTGGCTTTTAAGGTAGTAACAGACCCTTATGTAGGCAGGTTGACCTATCTGAGGGTTTATTCTGGGAGAATAGAGAAAGGCTCCTTTGTCTATAACTCTACTAAAAATAGAAAAGAGAGAATTGCTAAGATTCTAGAGATGCATGCTAACTATCGAAAGGAAGGAAAGGAGATTGCTGCTGGTGACATAGGAGCGGTTGTAGGGCCCAGAAGCATTGATACAGGGGATTCCCTTTGTGGGAATAGTAATCCCATAATTTTTGAAGGGATGGAATTCACTGAACCGGTTATTTCCATAGCCATTGAGCCAAAGACAAAAACAGATGAAAATAAATTGTATGATTCTTTACATAAATTAGTTCAGGAAGATCCTACTTTCAAGATTAACCAGAATGAGGAGACAGGGCAGACTATAATTTCGGGTATGGGTCAGCTTCATCTTGAAATCATGCTGGATAGGCTTAGACGAGAGTTTAATATTGAAGTAAATAGTGGCAAACCTCAGATTGCTTATAAGGAGGCTATAAGAAAGAGAGCTTCCGCCAGGGGTCAATATATTCATCAAAGTGGGGGTAGAGGGCAGTATGGTGATGTAGAGCTTGAGGTTGAACCGATAGAGAATGGCGAGAAAACCTTCCTGGATAAAACCAAAGGAGGGGTCATTCCTAAAGAGTTTATCACGGCAATAAAAAAAGGAGTTGAGCGAACTATGGGAATTGGTGTCCTGGCAAGTTATCCGATGGTTAATGTTAAGGCTACTCTTCTTGATGGTTCGTATCATGCGGTAGATTCCTCAGAGTTCGCCTTTAGAACTGCTGCCTCTATTGCTTTCAAAAAAGCATCTCGACAGGCCGATCCTTATTTACTAGAACCTGTGATGAAGCTAGAGATAAGGATTCCCCGGGATTCTATGGGTGAGGTAATGGGAGATATTGTTAGTCGGCGGGGCAGAATTTATCATACAGAACTCAAAGGAACCATCTATTATATTAGTGGTTATGTTCCGTTGGCTGAATTATTTAATTATGTTACTAAGTTGCGTTCATTGACTCAAGGAAAGGGTATCCCGAACATAGAGTTCTATCGTTATGAAGAAGTGCCTTCCGATAGAGCTGAAACAATTATTGGGCAAGGGGGAAAGAATGCCTAAACAGAAGATTAGAATTAAGTTAAAGGCTTATGACCATAAAATAGTGGATCAATCAGTTAAGCGGATTATCGAAACGATAGAAAGAACAGGAGCTAAGATCTGTGGTCCTATTCCTCTACCCACTAAAATTAGCCGATTTACAGTGTTAAAATCTCCTCATACTGACAAGGATGCCCGAGAGCAATTTGAGATCCGACTGCACAAAAGACTGATAGATATTTTAGAATCTAATCCTAAAACAGTTGATGCATTGATGGGGATGAATCTTCCTACGGGCGTGCATGTAGAGGTCAAATTATGAGTAAGGTAATATTAGGTAGAAAGGTTGCAATGACTCAAATATTTGATGAAAATGTCCTTGTCCCTATAACTATTGTGGAAGCAGGCCCCTGTGTAATAGTCGAAAGAAAAGTTAAGAAAAAGAATGGCTACAATGCTATTCAATTAGGTTTTTTGGAAGTAAAGGAGAATCGAGTTAACAAGCCAGAGTCAGGGCACTTTAGAAAGAGTGAAGTTCGTCCTCAGAAATACTTGAGGGAGATAAGGGTGAAGGATATCGGTAATTTAAAGATTAGAGATGAGATTAGAGTAGATGTTTTTAAAGAAGGGGATTTAGTTGATGTTGTTGGTATTTCTAAGGGAAAGGGATTTGCCGGTGTGGTTAAGAGATATGGTTTCAAAGGAGGTCCTGCTTCACATGGAGCAGGGGGTTGGCGTCGTCGGCCTGGTTCTATAGGTGCTTCTGCTGATCCTTCTCGAGTATTCAAAGGTAAGAAAATGCCCGGAAAGATGGGAGCAGAAAGAAAGACAGTTCGTAATCTAGAAATAGTGAAAGTAGACAAGAAAGAGAATCTTCTTTTAATCAAAGGAAGCTTGCCTGGCATTAAAGGAAGTTTGTTAACTATAAAAAAGACTAATTAGCGCCATTGGAATTTTCAAAGGTCTTTTTAAACTGCTGTTTATTGAAGTACTTTGATACTCGATACTAGATGCTCGATACTCGTAAAAGAAGAAAGATGAAAAGCAAGAGATGAAACCAAAACGAGTATCCAGTATCGAACATCGGGATATAGGATATAAGAATACAAGGAGTAGGCCGAAGGCCGCTGAGGGGAGGCACGTCTCTCCTCAGGTATGTAAATATGGAACTAAAAGTTTATAATATGCAGGGAAAAGAAATAGAGAAAGTTACTTTAGATGATGATATCTTTGGAGGGGAGGTTAGGCAATCTGTTCTAAGAGAGGCTATTCTAGCTTATGAAGCTGCCCAACATCAGGGTACGGTTTCTACCAAGAATCGAGCCAGGGTAAGAGGGGGAGGTAGGAAGCCATGGGCCCAAAAAGGTACCGGAAGAGCCAGGGCAGGAACTAATCGCTCACCCCTTTGGGTAGGAGGGGGAATTATTTTTGGACCTCAAGCCAGAAAATGTAGATACCCTCTGCCTCAAAAGGTAAAACGACTGGCTCTGCAATCTAGCCTGAGAAAGAAAACTAAAGAAGGAAACCTTCTAGTCATAGACAAGATAAGTGTCGCCAAAGGAAAAACTAAGGAAATGGTAGAATTCTTGCAAAAATTCAATTTAAAGGAAAAGACTTTGCTGGTTTTGAATAAATGGGATAAGAAAGTAGTTAGGTCGTGTTCTAATCTAAAAGAGCTGACTCTTTCTTGCTCTTCTAATATTTGTGGATACGATATA
This sequence comes from Clostridia bacterium, assembly GCA_009618505.1. Next base: position 11,814 of record WJOQ01000299.1, read on the forward strand.
CTTTCCCATCATACTTTGTGTTTAACTAAAGGGGCATTAGATACGGTGACCAAGAGAGTGAAAAATGAATAAAGTTCCTCAGGTTATTATTTCGCGGCCTATAGTCTCAGAAAAAGGGACCCAATTATTAACAGAGAATAAATATCTCTTTGAGGTTCCTTTAAAGGTAAATAAAATTGAGATTAAAAAAGCGGTGGAGGAGTTGTTCAAAGTAAAAGTGGAAAGTGTCAGGACTATGCATGCAAGGGGAAAAAGTAAGAAATGGCGGGGTCGAGAGATAGGAAAAATTCCTCGCTGGAAAAAAGCTATAGTAAAATTGAAAGAGGGAGAGGTTATAGAGGATTTAGGAGCCTAGAATGCCTGTAAAGAAATATAAACCTACTTCTCCTGGTAAAAGACACAGGAGTGGATTTGACTTTTCTGATATTACTAGAAAAGAGCCAGAAAAGAGCCTATTGGTTAAACTAGTCAAAAAAGCGGGGAGAAATAGTCAAGGTAGAATTAGTGTAAGACATAGAGGAGGAGGAGCAAAAAGAAGATATCGTGTGATTGATTTCAAAAGAGACAAAGTAGGGATCCCAGCCTATGTTGCCTCAATTGAATATGATCCTAATCGCTCGGCAAGAATCGCTCTTTTGCACTACAAGGATGGAGAGAAAAGATATATCATTGCTCCCTTGAAGTTGAAGGTGGGGGATGAGATTATTTCGGGGGAGAAAGCTCCCATAAAAGAGGGGAATACTCTTCCCTTGCGAGAAATCCCTGAAGGAAGTCTTGTTTGCAATATTGAATTAAAAAAGGGAAAGGGAGGTCAGATAGTCAGGGCTGCCGGGACAAGTGCTCAGCTTTTGAGTAAAGAGGGAAAGTTTGCTCAAATTAAACTCCCTTCCAGAGAGATAAGGTTAGTTCATTTGGAATGTAATGCTACTGTGGGTCAAGTGGGAAATCTAGAACATGAGAATGTCACTGTCGGTAAAGCTGGTAGGTCCAGGTGGTTAGGTAGACGTCCTCGAGTACGGGGATCAGCAATGAATCCTGTAGACCATCCGCACGGAGGAGGGGAAGGTCGAAGTGGTCCGGGAAGACACCCGGTAACTCCTTGGGGCCAACCTACTAAAGGGAAAAAAACTCGAAAGAAAAGGCAGACCTCTGATAAGTTAATTATTCAGAGAAGAAAGAAGAAATAAAGAATAGTATATCGTATATAGTATATGGTATGTCGTGTTTGGTGAATAGGAAATTGAAATTCGTTGTTTGTTTCTTGAGAAGAGAAGCTGAGCTCTAGTTACTCGATCCTAGATGCCCGATGCTCGTAAAAGAAAAAAGATGAAGAACGAGGAATGAAACTAAAACGAGTATCTAGCATCAAACATCGAGATACAAGAACAGGAGAAGAGGATGGGACGTTCAAAGAAGAAAGGTTTTTATGTTGAGCCCTCTTTATTAAAGAAGATAGAAAGAATGAAGAAAGGCAAAAAGGAATCTATTAAAACCTGGTCGCGCCGGTCTATGATTACACCTGATTTTGTAGGTTATACCTTCGCTGTCCATAATGGGAAAGACTTTCGTAATGTTTATGTTACTGAAGATATGGTTGGACATCGATTAGGCGAATTTTCTCCTACACGTAAATTCGGTCGTCATGGAGCGCATACAAAGAGGACTATAACGGTAAAATAATACCAGCGTAGAGCGTTTAGCGTATAGCGGATAGTGAAAACAAGAAGCAATGAAGCGAAAAGTGCAAAGCTATAACGGATAAGTTCATTATTCATGGTTCATCGATAAAAAGAACAAGGTTCGTCCGAGATTTAATCAATGAACAATGAACTACGAACAATGAACATAAATAAGGGGTTTTAAGTGCAAGTAAGTGCAATAGCGAAATACATACGAGTATCTCCCGCAAAAGTGAGGAGAGTTACTAATCTTATTCAGAATAAACAAGCAGAAGAAGCCATGAGAATTTTGGATTTTGTCCATTCTGACAATGCTCGAACAATAAAGAAAGTTTTGAAATCAGCTATATCCAATGCCCAAAATAATTTTGAACTAGATTCAAAAACTCTCTATGTTAAAAAGGCTCTTGTAGACAAGGGGCCTACTTTCAAGAGAATGAAACCCAGAGCAAGAGGTAGAGCTGATTCAATAAAAAAGAGAACTTCGCATATTACTGTAATCCTTGAAGGGAGAGGGGGTTAGGCAGTTGGGACAAAAGGTTAATCCGAGAGGGTTTAGGTTAGGCATAACTGAAGAGTGGAGGAGTCGGTGGTATGAAGAAAAGGATTATTCCCATCATCTCCATGAGGATTTTAGAATTCGCCAATTTCTCGAGGAAAAATTTAGGAGAGCGGGCGTCTCCAAAATCATAATAGAAAGAGCTATGAATAAAATACGAATAAATGTTTTTGCTGGTCGTCCTGGCATTGCCATAGGAAAAAAAGGAGATACAATTGGGAGAGTTAAGAAGGATCTGGAAAAATTAACAGGAGATGCTAATGTTTTTTTGAATGTGCAAGAAATAACTCAACCAGATCGAGATGCTAAA
>WJOQ01000388.1 GCA_009618505.1 Clostridia bacterium
AATGGGGGGGAGTATAATTTATGTGGGGGCAGTGCATGCAGGAGGACAATAAATGAAGATAGTTTTCAAACACTTGTGTAAGCACTTTGGTAAGGTGAAGGCGGTTGACAACCTCGATCTAGAGGTAGGGGACGGTGAATTTGTAGCCTTGCTGGGGCCCTCGGGTTGCGGGAAGACGACCATCCTCTTGATGATTGCCGGAATATATAAACCCAGCAATGGTTTGATTTATTTTGACCAGAGAGTGATCAATGATGTCTTACCCAGGGATAGAAAAATAGGCATGGTATTTCAGAGTTATGCCCTTTATCCTCATATGACTGTCTTTAATAACATCGCTTATCCTTTGAAGCTAAAGAAAGTGCATAGGAAGGAAATGAAGGAAAGGGTTCAGAAGGTCGCTGATATGATGGGGATCGGGGAGCTCCTAGGCCGTAAACCAGCCCAGCTCTCTGGCGGCCAGCAGCAGCGGGTGGCCCTGGCGCGAGCCCTGATCAAGGAGCCAGAGATACTTCTTCTGGATGAGCCCCTCTCTAATCTGGATGCCAGGCTTAGAATAATGATGAGATCGGAGCTGAAAAGGTTGCAAAAGGACCTGGGTATTACTACCGTTTTTGTGACCCATGATCAACTGGAGGCTCTAACTATGGCTGATAAGGTAGCAGTAGTGAATTCAGGATGTCTTCAGCAATTCAGCAATCCTGATAAGCTTTACAACCACCCGAAAAACTTATTTGTGGCAGGTTTTATAGGGAGTCCTCCCATTAATTTCATCAGTGTCTCTTTACAGAAATCTGATGGTAGGTTTCTTTTGAAAAACAGGGACTTGCAGATAGAACTTGCAAAAGAAATAGGTTCAAAGGCAGAAAATAATTCTACTAGTTCCGAAATATTACTCGGTATAAGACCCGAACATATCACCATTAATAAAAAAGAAGGTATAGAGACCGAAGTCTATGTGGTCGAGCCTCTGGGAAGGGACATCCTGGTTAGTGTAAAACTGGGGAAGTCGATGATTAAAGTCTTTGCCTCACCATCTTTCAAAGCTAATATAGGAGATAGAGTCAAGTTAAATTTCAATCTAGACAAAATTATGTTGTTTGATAAGAAAACTGAGAAATCACTGTTGCTAGATGAAGACTAGAAATTGATGGCACGGACGATTAAAACAGAAGGTAAAAAGAATAGAGAGGAATAACTGAAAGTACAGTAAATGCGGGTTCGATTAATCAGGTGTGATAATTGTAGTTCTTCAGGCAGGGTGGTTGGAAGGATGTTCCTAATGCATCTGATAATCAATGAGGGATTACCTGCTTTTATTATATTAGAGATTAGCCGGGTACTTCAGGAAACTATGCCGGAAAAATAAAATGTCTATCAAAGGGATAGGGATAAATGCTCATTCACCCAGGATAAATGGTGATATTGAGCTTCTTGAAAGAGATCTGTCTTATTTTGAGAAGATTGGATTTGATTATGTGGAGATACCTGTACATGGAGTAGATGGAGTGATAAACGGCAAACTTAATTTCGAAAATGTCAAAAGAGTTAAAGAGGCTTTGAGAAGGTATAATTTAAAAGCCACTGCCCATTCTCCGGATCCCTTAAATCTAAGGAAGGATAATTTTGACTTGCAGGAAGAGGTCTTTCAATCTTCTATTGAGTTTGCCTCGAAATTAGAGGCAAGAGTTCTGGTCTACCATAACGGTAATTTTGAAGGGAGAAAACAAGAGGGTGAGCTTCAAAGTTTAGCCAGTGAGAGAGAAATTAGAGCACTGAAGACCCTGAGTGAGTTTGCAGATAAAAGGGGAGTTCAAATTTGCTTTGAAAATGGTGCGTCATCTATTAAGGAATTGGTAACGGTAGTGAGAAAGGTAAACAGGGAAAATGTGGGAATAACTTATGATTTCGGGCATGCCTTCCTTTATTATAGCTGCCATGGTGGAGAGAAGGAGTTCTTAACATCGATAAAAGAGGCTCTTCCCTATCTAAAGCACATCCATATACATGATAATTTTGGCCGGGCGAACATGACTTCTCAGGATACACCTTACATAAATCGGCTTCCCTTTGGAGAAGGAGACTTACATATGCCTCCAGGGATGGGGAAAATTCCCTATGAGAAAGTCTTTCCCTTAATAAGAGAATATAAAGGTATAGCTATGGCGGAGATAGATCCCAGGTATGAGCCGTTTTATGGGGGGGTCCTAAAGAGACTTCATAAATATATTGAAGAGGCTCATGTTCCTTTTCAATCTCCAATCTAAGGGAAGAAACATGCCTCCCCAAAACTTTGATGTGGTGTTACTAGGACATTTTGCCAAAGATAAAGATGTTATCGATGGAAAGGAAAGAGATGTTCTTGGCGGCGCTGTCTATTATGGTGCCTTTCCCCTTAAGATAATGGGTACTAAGGTAGCTGTGGTGACGAAACTGGCCAGGAAGGATTTTTCCGAGCTATCCATCTTCAAAAAAGCAGGCATTTCTATATTTGCCAGGGAGGGTCCTCAGACAACAGGGATAAGAAACGTCTATTCTCCAGAAGATCCGGATAAGCGCCAGAGTTATCCTTTAGGATTTGCCGGCTCTTTTAGCCAAAAGGACTTTCCAAATATTGTGGCTAAGATAATTCATATTGGTGCCTTAATCAAGGGAGAGATGTCCCTTGATTTGATAAGAAGCCTTTCCAAGAAAGCTGATCTTTCTCTGGATGTTCAGGGATTTGTCAGGGTAAAGGAGGGTGCTCGGCTTGTCTTAAAGGACTGGGATGAGAAGAGAGCAGCCTTGCCCTACCTAAAATACTTGAAGGCGGATATTATTGAAGCCCGGCTTTTAACTAAGACTTCTGATCTACCAACCGCTGCTGAACTCTTGGCTAGAATGGGTCCATCAGAGGTCCTGATAACTCATAAAGAGGGCGTGTTTTTGCTTGCAGAAGGAAAATTCTATCAAGCTCCTTTCCGTCCAAAGTGCCTAAAGGGACGCACCGGCCGAGGTGATACTTGTATCTCTACTTATATAGCAAAGCGCTTGACTTTACCGCCTTATAAGGCACTTTGCTTTACAGCAGCTTTAACCACTCTTAAATTGGAAAAAGAAGGTCCATTCAGAGGAAACCTTAAGGATGTGGATGCCTTATCAAGAGAGTTCGAGTTAGACTTGGCAGCTAATAGCATTAGCGATATAGTGTAAAGATAGTATAAGAAGGAGTTGGATAATGGGTAAGATGAAAAGTGTAGTTTTATCTGCAAAATGGGATCCCAAGAGGAGCTTTAGGTTAGGCCCAAAAGATATGGACGGAAAACTTACCTATCTGGGAAGCCAGGCCTGGCGGAATCCTAGTCTTAAAATAGTGGGAAAGGATATTCCTGAAATTAGTCCTACTGAGGTTCTTATTAAGGTGAAAGCCTGCGGTATTTGTGGGTCTGATGTTCATATGGCTCAGTCTGATGAGGAAGGATATATCTGGTATCCAGGACTCACTGCTTTTCCTTGCACTCTGGGGCATGAGTTTTCTGGCATAGTGGCCAAAGCAGGAAAGGAGGCTATCAATAAACGCAGCGGGAAGAGACATAAGGAAGGTGAGGCAGTCACTGCTGAAGAGATGCTCTGGTGTGCATCCTGTCGACCCTGTGCTGACGGTTACCCTAATCACTGTGAAAGGCTACAGGAGTTGGGTTTTAGCTGCGACGGAGCCTTTGCTGAATATGTAAAAGTGGATGCTCGCTATGTGTGGAGTCTGGAAGAGTTAAGGGAGAGCTATGAGAGTGAGGACATATTTTTGGCCGGAAGCTTGGTTGAGCCAACCTCTGTAGCTTATAATGCAGTTATAGAGCGAGGAGGTGGTATTCGTCCCGGAGATAATGTAGTCATTTTAGGAGGAGGACCAATTGGTTTAGCTGCTGTAGCTATCTTAAAGAGAGCCGGGGCAGCTAAGGTGATACTATCTGAGCCTTCCCAGGAAAGAAGAGAGCGGGGAAAGATAATGGGGGCAGATTCTGTTATTCACCCCTTAAAAGAGGATTTTACCGAGCGAGTCTTAGAGTTAACACAAGATATGGGAGCAAAGCTATATCTTGAGGCTACAGGTCTTCCTGAGAAGGTCTTTGCTGATATTGAAGAGACTATCTGGCGAGGAAAGCAAATTAATAGTACAGTGGTGATTGTAGCCCGGTCAGCCAAGAAAATTCCTCTGACTGGTGAGGTATTTCAGGTACGAAGAGCCTCTCTGGTTGGCTCTCAGGGACACTCCGGTCACGGGACTTTTCCCAGAGTAATAAGTTCTATGGCTGCCGGAATGGACACAATACCCTTGATTACCAAGAAGATAACTCTAAAGGAAGTTCCAGAAAATATAGTTCTACTCCAGACTGATCGGAAGGAATGTAAAATTACAGCAGTTCTTGATTAAAAAAGGGATAAAACAATGGAGAAGAAGATGTTGGCGGCGGTGTTTGAAGGAAAGGGGAGACTCAATTTAAAGGAGGTTCCAGTTCCTGAGATTAAGGAAGCGGAGGAGGTGCTTCTTCAAGTAGAAGCGGCCGGTATTTGCGGCACCGATATGCGTATTTTAGAGGTTCCTCCTGGACATCCAGCTACAGAAGGCGTCATTTTATCTCACGAATATACCGGGAAAGTTGTGGCAGCGGGAGGAGCAGTCACTCAATTCAAAAAAGGTGATCGGGTGGTAGTTAACCCTAATATTACCTGCGGAAATTGTTCTTACTGCAAAATGGGGATCCCCAATATGTGTGAGAATATGACTACCCTGGGGATATTCATTAATGGTGGATTTGCCAGATACAATATTGCTCCTGCTAAGGTCTTGTACAAGATTTCTCCTGACCTTCTAGCGGAATTGGCTGTTTTTACTGAGCCCCTTTCCTGTGTTGTTAGTGCCACTCAGAGGCTCAAAGTCCATCCCGGTGAGGCGGTGGCAGTTCTGGGAGCCGGACCTATAGGGCTTTTATTCATCCAAATGTTTAAGGCATCAGGGGCAGGAAAGATCATAGTTTCTGAAATATCAGAATACCGGGCTAAATTTGCTTATGAAAGTGGGGCGAGCCGGGTTGTGAATCCCTTGAAAGACAATCTGGAGAGAATAGTTAAAGAGGAGACTCTTATAGGGGCAGATGCGGTAGTAGATGCGGTAGGGACTTTAGTTAAGAGCGCTATGGCTATTGTGCGAAGAGGTGGTCAAATTCTTCTTTTCGGTCAAAACTACCAGGCAAGAGCTCAGGTGGCCCAAAATGATATTACCAAAAATGAACTTACTGTGATGGGTAGTTTCATTACCAGGTTTACCTTCCCTTTTGCCATTAAGATAATAGAAAGTAAAGTTTTAGATTTAGAAAAGCTCATCACTCATAGGCTTCCCTTGGAAGACGTTCATAAGGGAATAGAGGCCATGAGAAAAGGTGAGGCTATTAAAGTTATCATAACGCCGTAAAAAAGGAGACAAAAGTGTCTGATGAAAAAGAGAAAAACAAGATGTGGTTAACCACAGAAAACCCTGCTATTATGTTTGAAAATACAGATGTGGGCAGATTGAAAAAAGAAGTATGGGATGCATCGGAGGAAGAGATTGAAAGAATCTTAGCCGAATATGAGGTACCCTCACTTCCAGAGCTAGGAAAACCAGGAAGTTATATCCAGACTACGGTCCGCCAGAGACTCATTGAAAATCGGCGCAAAAATGATATTGTTATTATTCCAGTGGGATGTACAGAGAACCATGGTAGACATACTATCTCTGGCCTGGATACCTTTATGGTGACTCAGATTGCCGAGGCACTACGCAGATACACAGCTACAGAGGATCGCCCAGTCAATCTTGTTCTGCCTCCTCTCAATTATGGAGCACATCCCTATCACCACATTGGAATGCCCGGTACGGTGAATATACCCCAGGATGCGGTACGGGAAATTCTGGTCTACGTGATGCTTGGTCTGTGGAACGATGGTTTTCGAAAGCAGATTATCATTAACAACCACGGCCAACTCTGGGTTCTGGAGTCAGCCTTACATGAATTTATGTATCGCTATCAGCTCCCCGGAGTCTTTCAGGTACTTGATTGGCACCGGGGAGTAAGAGAGTTTTTTGGGCCAACTGGAAAAAAAGATAGCATGGAGACACATTTTGTTCATGCAGATGAGGCAGAAACCTCAGTAGCTCTTTTGATGTTTCCTCAAGGGACGGTGGACATCAGTCTTGTCCAGGACACAGAAGGAGAAGGGTTTCTTCCCGATGGTCACTTTGACAAATCAGTAGATCCTCTTCGTAGGCCTCATCGCTGGTCTGAGGGGGAAGGTCAGATGGCTATCGAGATAGCTGCTACACCTGAAGGAACGGTTGGAACACCAAGTTTGGCTAGTGCTGGAAAGGCTAAGCGACCCATTGCAGCTATTCTAAAGTATTTGACTCTGGTTATCTCTCAGATCCTGGAGGCTTTTCCACCGGGTAAGGTCCCGCCAGTGGAGAAGGTAACCCTGCGAGGTGCTTCTGAAATGGAGCCTTATCTAAAGGAACCTCAGAGCGAGGGTTGGAAGTCAGTCTATGAATTGCCAAGAATAGGGTTTTAGTTTGAAAAAAATGAAAAAGAGCATAGTGGTTTCAACTCCTGAGGCAAAATTCTCCGCCTTAGCTTTTAAAGAGGATTTTGCCAGGAGCATCAAAAAAGTTGCTGAACTGGGCTATGAGGGAGTAGAGCTTGCCATTAGAGATCCTGATAAAGTGGATGAGGAAAGAATTACTAAACTGGTGAAGTCATATCATTTAGAGGTGCCTGCTATTGGCACTGGTCAGGCTTATGGGGAAGAAGGATTGAGTTTTTCCCGTCCCCATCTTGAGATAAGAAAAAGAGCGGTCAATAGGATAAAAGATCATATTAATTTGGCGGCGAAATTTTCTGCTCAGGTAATAATTGGGCTGATAAGAGGAAAGGTGGAAGAGGGTGTAACCCGGGAGGATGCAGAACAATGGACCCTTGATTGCATTCAGGAATGTGCCAGAAAAGCTCAAGAATTAGGAGTATCTCTTACTATTGAACCATTAAATAGATATGAAACCAATTTTCTCAACACCATTACTGAGACTATTAGCTTTATTAAGAAAGTTAATCTTTCTAATATAGGAATATTGATAGATACCTTTCACATGAACATAGAAGAGACATCTATATATGAGAGTATAAAGAATAGTAAAGATTATCTCAGTCATGTTCACGTTGCTGATAGCAATAGATGGGCTCCAGGAAGTGGACACCTTGATTTTACCCGCATAATCGGAACACTTGAAGAAATAGACTATAAAGGCTATATTTCTGCCGAAATCCTTCCTTTGCCTGACCCAGATAGCGCCGCCAACCTGGCCATTGAGCATCTGAGAGGAATCAGCTAGGGAAAGAAGGGAGAGTTTTATGCAAGTAAAAGAACTGTTTGATTTAAGTGGTGAGAAAGCAATTGTGACCGGGGCTGCTCGGGGATTGGGTGAGCAAATGGCACTGGCTCTGGCAGAAGCGGGAGCAGATGTAGCTGTAGTAGATATGAATATAGAAGGAGCGGATAAGGTAGCTGAGAGCATTCAGAATCTGGGTCGGGACTCGATTTCGATAAAGGTGGATGTAACCAAAGTTAATGATGTAGAAAATATGGTAAAGATAACTGAGGAGAGGTTCGGCAAGATTGATATTTTAATCAATAATGCTGGCATTACTAGTAATGTTCCTGCGGAAGAGTTAAGTAAAGAGGAATGGGATAAGACAATTGAAGTTAACCTGACTGGAGTTTTCCTCTGCGCTCAAAGGGTGGGGCGTAAGATGATTGCCCAAAAAAAGGGAAATATAATCAATATCTCTTCTATGTCCGGACTAGTCGTCAATAAACCACAGCCCCAAATTAATTACAATAGTTCCAAGGCCGGAGTTATTATGCTCACCAAGTCCTTAGCTGCCGAATGGGCAAAGCATAATATAAGGGTTAACGCTATTGCTCCCGGATATATGAGAACACCTCTGTTAGATAAAGTCTTTCCTAAATATGGTAAAGGTTGGTCCTCCTTAACTCCCCTGGGAAGATTAGGCAATCCTTCTGAAATAAAAGGTCCTGCCTTATTTCTAGCTTCCAAAGCTTCCAGTTTCGTCACTGGGAGTGTATTGGTCATGGATGGTGGATACACTATCTGGTAAGGTTTGTCTTTCCAGATTTGACCTTTCAGGGACTTTATCTGATAAATTACCTAGATATCTCTAAAATTCTTATATCGGCAGTGAGGACATGTGTGTCTTGTAGATTGGAAAAGCTTTAGCCTTTGAAATATCCTTACTTAAGGAACAGTTCGATTACAGGAACTGTTACCTCTGGCTTCTGCACGGGTAATTGAAGTGTGAGGGTATCTTTGCAGGCATTTTTGTTTGTGCCCACATGCTCATACTGAGGGGGCCTGCTAAATTTGATCTCTGAGGCATCGTTGAGAAGCTGGGCATAGTTAACCTTTCCAGCTAAGCCGTCGACGTGCAATTCCCTGAGCGGCCAGGAAAATAGGTGCACATATAACCTCTTTATCTCGGAATTATAAGTAAGCCGGCAGTCCTGGGGAGTATTGAACTCCTCAGGCGCTTGCGTACAACCATAAATCGAGCGGCTATGCTGCCTCATCCATTTGCCGATGCCTGATAGTCGGTCCAGAGCCCGCTCATCAAATTCGCCTCGGGCAGTCGGACCAACATTAAGTAGAAAGTTACCACTTTTACTCACTGTATCGATGAGCATCTGTAGGAGTTGCTCCACACTCTTCCAGCTTGACTCATCACGATGATAACCCCAGGAACCGGAAAATGTTTGGCAAGTTTCCCAGAGTACAGGCTTTCCATCAACCCTTACCCGTTCACGTACCATAAGCTGCTCAGGTGTTTTGATGTCCCAGCCACCGGGGACATCGTTGAGATCAAGCCGATCGTTGACAAGGATATGGGGTTGAAGCTGGCGTACCATCTTCAAAAGCTTTTCTGATTGCCAGTCATCCCTACCTTTTCCATCTTCCCCAGGATAGGAGAAATCAAAGAAAATATAGTCAATTCGGCCAAATTTGGTTAAAAGCTCTCTGACCTGTGCATGTAGATATTCGGAATACTTTCTAATATCTCGGTCCTCGTTCTTTTCCCTGAATTCCTTGTTATTATACATAGGGTGACGACAGTCAACGGGGAACTCTGGATGGTGCCAGTCAAGGAGCGAGTAGTAAAAGCCCACGCGTAATCCCTCTTCTCGAAAAGCCTCCAGTATGGACTTCAGTAAATCCTTGCCGTATGGGGTATTGGTAACTTTGTAGTCGGTGTACTCCGAATCCCAGAGACAAAAGCCTTCGTGATGCTTGGTGGTAATAACAAAATATCTCATTCCGGCATTTTTCGCTGCTTTTGCCCAGGCTTTCGCATCATACAGATCGGGATTAAAGTGATCAAAATATCTCTGATACTCCTCATCGCTGATATGTTCCCGATTCTTCACCCATTCGTGACGGGCAGGAAGAGCGTAGAGCCCCCAGTGGATGAACATGCCAAACCGATTATGGACGAACCACTTCCATTCATCCTTTATCTTCTTCGAATAACTAGTCATTGCATTTACTCCTGACTTTATAGTTTTGTTCGCCGCAACCTTATTATTTATTAATTTATCGTTTTACATTGCTAAAGTATATGAGATTCGAAATCTGTCAACCAACGTACTATCCGCTATTTAGCAAGCAATCTTTAAGATATAGCTAAGGTCTAAAGGAGGTGTCGGTGACTGTGGCAAGGAATGGAACACTACGTATCCGGAGTGCTCTTGTGACCAAGAGAGTACAAAATTTGACAGGCGAGAGGATTTTTGGTAGGATAATAGGATTTTGCTTTAACTCAGGAGTAGTAAGAGCTTAATTATAAACGGGGTTGGAAGGGGATATTAATGAAAGATGTGATTGAGATTCGTTGGCATGGAAGGGGAGGTCAGGGGGCAAAGACAGCTGCTTTGCTTTTAGCCGAATCTGCCCTAGAAGAAGGAAAATATATACAGGGATTTCCTGAATACGGACCGGAACGTATGGGGGCTCCTATGCGATCTTTTACTCGTATTAGTGAATCTCCTATTACCTTACATTCTAATGTGAGGAATCCTGATGCTGTAGTAGTTCTAGATTCGAGTCTTCTGGATACGATAGATGTAGTAGATGGTCTGCCAGAAGAAGGAGTGTTGTTGATAAATACTTCCCAGTCTCCTCAGGAAATTAGACAAAAATTAAATTTGAAGAAAAGAAAGGTTTTTACTGTCGATGCTAGTTCTATTTCTTTAGGTATTCTAGGAAGGAATTTACCTAATACGCCTATGTTGGGGGCTTTAATCAAAGCGACAGACCTTTTAGGCATTGATACGATTATTTCAGCTATCAAACATAAGTTTGAAAAAAAATTTAGCTCCCGGATATTGGAAGGGAACATACAAGCTATTAGAAGAGCTTATGAGGAGGCAAAGGGAGAATGAAAGAGAAGAATTGGAAGGAAATTCCTCTGGGAGGTCTTATTTTGGAGGCAGGCAATGCAGAAGAATATGAGACAGGAAGTTGGAGGACTTATAGACCGGTAAGGGATGAAGAGAAGTGCACCCATTGTCTTTTATGTTGGGTTTATTGTCCTGATTCCTCAATTATCGTAGAGCAGGCAAAAATTAAGGAATTTGATTATGGTCATTGTAAAGGGTGTGGTGTTTGCTCTGTCCAGTGCCCGGTAAATGCTGTAGAGATGGTGGAAGAGACAAAGTTCAATTCAAAAAAGGAAGGAGGAGAATAGGATGGGAAAAATTTTAGGTTTAACCGGTGATGAGGTAGCTGCTGAGGCTATACGGCAGATCAATCCGGATGTATTGGCTGCTTATCCTATTACTCCTCAAACAGAGATTGTACAGAAGTTCTCTCAGTTTGTTGCTGATGGTCTTGTTTCAACCGAGATGGTCAGAGTGGAAAGTGAACATTCTGCCATGAGTGCTTGTATAGGAGCAGCCGCCTCCGGAGCTCGAGCTATGACCGCTACCTCGGCCAATGGTTTAGCTTTGATGTGGGAGATTTGCTATATTGCTGCTTCTTATAGGCTGCCTATTGTTATGCCTCTGGTTAATAGAGCCTTAAGCGGACCTATTAATATCCATTGTGACCATTCGGATTCCATGGGAGCACGAGATTCTGGATGGATTCAACTTTACAGTGAAAATTGTCAGGAGGTATATGATAATCTTATCCAGGCTATACGCATAGCTGAGAGCGAGGAAGTTCTTTTGCCGGCCATGGTTACTCTGGATGGATTTATTATCTCCCATGCTATGGAGAGAGTGGAGATATTAGAAGATGAGAAGGTAAGAAGATTTATCGGTGAATACAGGAATCCTCATTCTCTGCTTGATGTTAATAATCCGGTTACCTACGGTCCGCTTGATTTATACGACTATTATTTTGAGCACAAGAGACAGCAAATAGAGGCGATGCAGAAAACGGGAAGGATTATTGAGAAAGTAGGCAAAGAATTTGGAGAAATAAGCGGCCGTTCCTACGATTTAATGGAAAAATATCAGCTAGAGGAAGTGGATTTAGTCATTGTAGCTGCTGGTTCTACGGCCGGAACCGTAAAAACTGTAGTGAACCAATTAAGGGAAAAAGGTGTGAAGGCTGGTCTTCTAAAGATAAGAGCTTTTCGTCCCTTTCCGACAGAAGAAATTGTTCAGGTTTTGAAAAATGTTGAGGCAGTGGCTGTTCTTGATCGTTCTGTCTCTTTTGGAGCTCAGGGAGGTCCGCTATTCTTGGAGATTAGGTCGGCTCTTTTCGAGGAGAAGAAAAGACCCCCGGTGGTGAACTATATCTATGGATTAGGGGGAAGAGATATTGGCATAGAGGAGATCGAGACAGTCTATAAGAATCTGGAGAGAGTTGCCGATAGCAAAAAAACAGAAGAGTTAGTTGGTTATCTGGGACTGAGAGAATGAAATCGTGATGCCATCGTGCGTGATGCGTATTGCGCAACACGATATACGATATACGCAATACGAAAATATAAGGAGGTTTAGATGCCGTCTCTTAAAGAGTTATCGAAGAAAAAAGAACTTCTCAGCGCAGGTCAGCGGCTTTGTGCCGGCTGCGGAGCCTCGATTATTGTTAGGCAGATTCTTATGGCGGCAGATGATCCGCTAGTGATAAGTTCTGCTACCGGATGTCTGGAAGTAGCTACCACTATTTATCCTTTTACTGCCTGGAGGACCTCCTTTATCCACTGTGCCTTTGAGAATTCCGCCTCTACCCTGTCGGGAGCAGAAGCAGCTTATCGCTCTTTAAAGAGACAGGGCAAGATCGATAAAACGATTAAGTTTATTGCTTTCGGAGGGGACGGAGGAACCTATGACATAGGTTTGCAGGCTTTATCAGGAGTTATGGAAAGAGGGCACAACCTCCTGTACGTTTGTTATGATAACCAAGCGTACATGAATACTGGGATACAGCGTTCCAGTGCTACTCCTGAAGGAGCAGCTACTACCACTTCTCCGGTGGGAAAGGCTATTCCCCAGGGAAAAGAGCGGCCGCGCAAAGATTTGACACGGATTATAGTTGCTCATGGCTCTCCTTATGTAGCCCAGGCTAACCCTGCCTACTATAATGACCTGATAAAAAAAGTGCAGAAGGCTCTAAACACGGAAGGCCCCACCTTTCTTAATATTCTCTCTCCCTGTCCCCGCGGCTGGCGACATGATTCTTCTCAATCTATTGAAATTGCCAAACTGGCTGTTTCGACTGGAGTTTGGCCTCTATATGAAGTGGAGAATGATAACTACCGGATTACCTATCGCCCTAAAAAAAGGCGTCCCTTCAGAGAATGGCTGGAATCGCAAGGAAGGTTCAAACACCTCTTGAGCGAAGAAAATAAGGAAGTAGTGGAGAGATTAGGAAAAGAGGTAGAAGAAAAAGAGAAGAAGTTGTTAGCCCTGGCCGGAGAAACTCCCTCATCCGCATAAATTGCTAAAGTTTTAAATAGGGACAGCGACCATTTATACCAATTCACGTTCAGAGAACCATTTTACTGTTTTTTCCAGTCCGTCTTCTAGTTGTAATTTAGCTTGCCAGCCAAGTTCTTTTTTTGCTTTTGTAGTATCTAAATATATCTTTCTTATATCTCCTTTTTTCCCGGGAGCATAGATAGGTTTTTCCTGGAAATCTGTTATTTCTGCCAGCGCTCTATATAGGAAATTTACCGAATTTCCTTCTCCTGTCCCCACATTATAGGACAAATCGTCGGGTGAGGTTATTTTTCTTTCACTAAGGCTTTCTATTTTTTGGCTGGCTAGCATATTAATATCCACTACTTCGTCAATATAAATGTAATCTCTCAATTGCTCACCGTCTCCAAAGATAGTTGGCCTATCTTTTTTGAGCATCCTTTGGCTAAATATGGCAATCACTCCTGCTTCCCCAAAAGGGTCCTGCCTTGGCCCATAAACATTAGCATATCTTAAGGCGACATGATTCAAAGCAAAAGTTTCTCGATAATAGTAAAGATAGTGTTCTATAGTATGTTTAGCCACTGCATAAGGAGAAAGGGGGTTCTTAGGATAGTACTCATCTACAGGCATATTCTCAGGTTCGCCGTAAATTGCTCCTCCAGAAGAGATGAAGATAAAGTTTCTTACTTTATATTTCAAACAGTTCTCTAAAAGATTCAAAGTTCCCAGAATATTTACCCTTGCATCGAATAAAGGTTTATTCACCGAGGTCCTTGGATTTATCTGAGCAGCATGATGATTGACCAGGTCAAACTTTTCCTGGGCAAAAATCTCAGTTAGTTTTTCACTATTAATATCCATCTTGTAGAACTTGGCTTTACTATTTATATTTTCCTTCTTCCCCCGGGAGAGGTCGTCTATCACTACTACCTGGTAGCCTTCTTTAAGATAGCCTTCTACAATGTGAGAGCCGATAAAACCGGCTCCACCGGTCACCAGTACCTTTTTCATTAAGAATTCCTTTTTATCTGTTCCAATTTGGGTTTATTTGTTTTCTGAGTTTTTCAACTTCCTTCTTGCTTCCTCAAAAAACGGTTCAGCGAATGAGGTTTGCCAGGTTCTTTCCTCAAAAGACCTTTTTTTCAGGGTGGCAAGAAAGCCTTTAAAATCCTCATAATAGGACCCGTAGATATGGTAACTGTCAGCGATATGGACATACTTACCCACTTTTATTCTTCTGCCTATTTTTTTACTGATTCTTTCTGCTATGATTTTTTGTAGTTCAGTGAAAACAAAAATATTCATAAATGCTGCTTTGAAGGCATCATTACTCCTGAAGT
>WJOQ01000176.1 GCA_009618505.1 Clostridia bacterium
CATCAGGGTTACCCACCTGGCCCGGGGACTACCCTTCGGCACTGAGCTGGAATACGCTGACGATGTTACCCTAACCCAAGCCATTGAGGGCAGGCAGGAATTCTAGTAAATAGGGTAAATTCAGTTGAGGCGAACTCCGAGTTTGCAAGATGGCTGTTAAGTTAAATTGTGGACTTCGGTCAACGAAAAAATAGATGGAGGTGGGAAACATGAACGGGAGGATAATACTAGAAGAGGATGGTAAGACAGTATTAATTGAGGATGTTCAAGTACAAGATGAAAATCTATACCAATTTTTGAAAGACGCCGATGAACATAGAAGAATTGATTGCTTGACGAGTGCAATACGGATAGGTGTTATTGGTTTAAAACGGATGGCAGTAGGGGAAGAATTAGACTACGTTGAGAAGGAATTCAATTCAATGGTGACTAAATTTGACAAAATGTTCGACCCAGCAGTAAAGACAAGTCATTTAGGAAAATTGTCAACTTTATTAGAAGAATATTTTGATAAAGGCGGTACTGTAGAAAGTCTCTTCGACCCAACAGTCGATGATTCTCCTTTGGGCAAACTTAGAAAAGGATTTCAAGATGAGTTCAAAGACCTTAGAGATATAATTAAAGGAAGGGAAGCTAAAGAGGAAATAATTGAAATTACTACATTAAAGGGATACGAATTTGAAGACGCGTGTGAGGAAATCCTCAGTGTGTTTGTTTCTAAACATATGGGCGATGAGCTAGAAAGGAAAACGCATGAGACTGGAGAGATTACAGGCAGTTTTGCGGGGGATTTTCTAATTACTTTGAGAGATATGCCCGACAAGAAAATTGTACTGGAAACAAAGGATTGGGATACCATCACACAACCGATGATTATAGGCAACTTAGAGAATGCAATGATAAATAGAGGCGCTAAATACGGTATTTTCGTATCAAAATATAAAGATGCATTACCTAAAAAAATTGGATGGTTTAACGAGTTTAGAGGGAATATGCTAGTTTGTGCTTTAGGAAGTAAAGAAGCAGATACATTTTTCCCTGAGGTATTAAATATTGCGTATCAATGGGCAAAGTTAAGGATAAGCAAGGAAATAACGATAGAAGAAAAAGCCCTTGAGACGATAGCTGAGAGTATAAAAGAAATAGGAATTAAATTGGATACTTTTTCGCAAATTAAGACGCAATGTACTAATGTTGATAAAGCAACAACAGAAATAAGAGAGCTTTCAGATGAGTTAAAGAATAGTATAGAAGAACAGATAAGTAAGATACAAAAAGCAATGGCAGACGTCACTGAAGTAAGAGGAGAAGACTAAAGGGTGATTATTATGGTAGACGCAAAACGTTAAACAGAAGTAGTTCAAAAATGTCTAAGCCGAGAACTTATCAGGGGAGGGAAAGTACGAATTCTAAGCGCGGGAATATTGTAATAAGGTTATTTTGCACAATAAGCTTAATCATCAAGCTTAAAGATTGGCTAGAATAGGAGGATGAAATGACTCAGCAAACTGTTTATATTAGATATTTTGGGCCGATAGATGATGATAGAGTAAAGAAGTTGATGGCTAAGCTGGAAGAAAAATTAAGTGAAGGAATAAGGCGGTTCGTCATCTTGGTATCCTCTCCTGGAGGCAGTGTCTTTCCAGGAATTTCCGCCTATAACTTCCTTAAAGGTATACCAGCAGAAATACTGACCCACAACTTTGGTAGTACAGATTCTTCAGCCATTTGCCTTTTCTGTGCAGGCTCTAAAAGATATTGCGTGCCACATGGGAGATTTCTCATACATGGCATTGGCTTTAATGTCTCTGCGGGCGCGAGATTTGATGAGAAATCACTAGGCGAACATATAACTCGTCTCAAGAATGAACGGGAAACAATTTGTCGCATTATAGCTGATAATACTAGAAAGAAACTAGAAGATGTTGAGCAAGACATGCTTACAGGGATCACACTAACCTCTGAGCAAGCAAAGAATTATGGTTTAGTTCACGAAATCAAGTCCGAGTTGTTCGAAAAGGGAGCTGACGTCATCAATATAACCTAGACAAAAAGGCTTACAAATGTCCAAGCCAAGGAATTATCAGACGGAAGCGATTATTAGTAAAAGGGGGGTATCAAGGGTAGTTTGAAGGGGCGAAGCCCCTTCACCCAACTCTTCCCCCTTTCCTTTTAAGGAGAGGGGGATAAAGGGGAAGAGGTTCAACCTAAACAGGAGGAATGTAGTATTGATAATAGAGCATAAAGAAGATATAAGCTCAAATTTTGAGGGAACGATTATTGATATCGAGACTACTGGGGAATTTCTTAATCAATACTCCGATTCAAGGCGATACAAGAACTTTCGGCAGGTTATCTTTGGCTTTATCAATAGCTATGGTCTTCAGATTTTCTGTGCGAAAGGAATGGAAGCAATTAGTGAGCTAAAAGAGAAAACAGAGGATATTATAGATAGTCTAGAAAGGCCTTTTTACGCATTTAATAGTCAGTTTGAGAGAGGTGTTCTCTTTTACAACCTCGGTAAGGAGATTGATTTTGATGGAGAACTCCAAGAAGGCCGTGAATCTAAGGCAAATGCCCGTAGCTATCTAGGTATCCCCAACTATGATGACCCGTTTTACGATAATGGGTATCTATGTATGAAAGCCTGGGAAAATGGAGAATTTGATAGAGCTATGGCGCATAATAGAGCTTGCCTTTTAAAAGAGAGGGACATTTTAATAAAAAGAAGATTTAGAAAACCAGATGAACTAAAGTTTGTTAAATAAAGCAGAGAAAAATGTCTAAGCCGCGGAATTATCAGACGGAAGCGATTATCATTAAGAAGATTAAGCTGGGGGAGGCGGATAGAATCCTTACCTTTTACACCCCCCGTCTGGGTAAGATTCAGGCGGTTGCCAAGGGGGTTAGACGCCCGAGGAGCAAAATGGCGGGACACCTTGAGCTTCTTACCTATAGCCAGGTATCACTGGCTCGGGGACGAAATCTGGATACGGTAACCGGCAGCCAGACCATTAATAGCTTTCTCCCACTCAAAAGCGACCTACAGCTTACTTCCCAAGCCCTCTATGCCGTGGAGTTAGTTGACCAGTTCACCGCTGATAATGTTGAAAACTACCCCCTGTTTCAACTGCTACTGGAGACGATGCATAACCTGTGCCAGGGCAACAATAATGAACTAGTTTTGCGTTACTTTGAATTACACCTCCTTAACCTGGTTGGCTACCGACCTCAGCTTCAACAGTGTGTCTCCTGCCGCTCGCTACTAAAAGCTATTACCAACTCATTCTCCCCTAGTGCTGGTGGTGTGCTGTGCCCCAGTTGCAGCCAGAGCCAAATCTTAACCTACCCCCTGTCAGTTAACGCCCTAAAAGTGCTAAGATTTTTGCAGAGTAACGATTATGATACCAGTAGCCAGCTAAAAATAAACCTAGAACTATCTCAAGAGCTAGAGGGGGTAATGAGAAACTACATTAAATACCTTCTGGAACGAGAGGTAAAATCAGTCGCCTGGCTGGATACTTTACGGGAGCAAACAAGACAAACGGCTTTACTATAGGACAAAGACGACATATAATAATCAATAAGCGACTAATATATGGCTGGGAGTCCAAAACTCTCAGTCTTTTTTACCATATCACATAGGAATAGAATAGAGATGACATCCAGATTAGACCGTATAGCCCGAAAACGGCGGGAAAAGCTTGACAAGATTCGCGCTCGTGGCATTAATCCCTACCCTTACTGCTATCACCGTAGCCACACCACACAACAAGCCACTGCTCTACTTAAGCAGCAAGAAGAAAGCTCTGGTAAGGCTGAAGCGCCAGTAGTTAATATTGCCGGACGGGTTATGGCCAGCCGTCTTATGGGCAAGGTCTCTTTCCTTGATATACGTGATGGCTCAGGTAAAATTCAGCTGTACTTTCGTAACGACCTGCTTAATAAAGACGTCCTCAAACTGCTTAAGGATATAGATATAGGCGATATTATCGGGGTCAGCGGTAGGCTTTTCCGAACCAAAAGCGGAGAACCTACCCTTGAGGTAGAAAACCTTACCCTGCTGGCTAAGTCGCTTCAGCCCCTACCCGAAAAGTGGCACGGCCTTAGTGATATAGACAAGCGATACCGGCAACGCTACCTTGACCTCATCGCCAATACCGAGGCTAAAGAAATTTTTCAGATGCGTAGTCAAATTATTACTGCCATACGGCAATTTTTAAACCAGCAAGGCTTTATAGAGGTAGAAACGCCAGTGCTGCAACCATCAGCCGGGGGTGCTTTAGCTCGCCCCTTCGTCACTCACCACCACGCCCTTGACCAGGACTTTTACCTACGTATTGCCCCTGAGCTCCACCTTAAGCGACTGATTATAGGTGGTTTTGATAAGGTTTATGAGCTGGGGCGTATTTTCCGCAATGAAGGCATCTCTACCAAGCACAATCCTGAGTTCACCATGCTGGAAAGCTATGAAACCTATGCCGACTATAATGATGTGATGAGAATGGTGGAGGAGATGGTATCTGAAGTCAGTCAGCAAGTTTTAGGCAGGGATAAGGTTGAGTTTGGTGGCAATACCATAAACCTTAAACCGCCGTGGCCGCGCTTGGAATTACGCCAGGCAATCATAAATTTCTCTGGCATTGACTTTGACAAATACCCCGATGCTGATTCCCTCAGGGCTGAGATGTTACAGTTAAAAATGGAGGTTGACCCCCAAAAGGACAGGGGCAGGCTTATTGATGAGCTTATTTCAACCTTTGTTGAGCCAAACATTATACAGCCCACCTTTGTTTTGGACTACCCGGTGGAGATGTCACCGCTAGCTAAAATAAAGCCTGATAATGACCGTCTGGTGGAGCGCTTTGAAGCCTTTGCCGGAGGAATGGAGATTGCCAACGCCTTTACCGAACTTAACGACCCTATAGAGCAACGCCGGCGCTTCCTCAAGCAACAGAAGAAGCGCCAAATAGAGGGTGAGATGGTTGAGACCATTGATGAAGATTTTCTGCTGGCATTGGAGTATGGTATGCCCCCTACCGGTGGGCTAGGAGCTGGCATCGACCGCCTGGTGATGCTACTAACCAATCAGCCATCAATCCGTGAGGTAATCCTGTTTCCGCAACTAAAGGAGAAACCATAAGGCAGTAAAGGAGGCGTGGAGATGTATAATGAAAAGTTAAGGGCTGAGATGCGAAAACTTGAGATAATGGAGGTTAGGTGGGATGTCAAAGGATTGATAAAAGCCTTGAC
>WJOQ01000141.1 GCA_009618505.1 Clostridia bacterium
TGTAAGAGGATTGGCAAACTGAATATTTGGATCTTATCCTCTCTATTAAAGTAGTGGAAGGAATCGAGGAAGCTATCAACCATATCAATGATTATGGCTCTCATCATTCTGATGCTATCATCACCAATAACTACGCAAAATCGAGGCAATTTCTGCAAAAGATAGACTCAGCAGCTGTTTATGTTAATGCCTCAACCAGATTTACCGACGGAGCAGAATTTGGGTTAGGAGCAGAGATAGGTATCAGTACCCAGAAGCTACATGCCCGTGGCCCTATGGGGGTAAATGAGTTAACCAGTACTAAATTTATTATATGGGGGGATGGGCAGATAAGGAAATAACCCTTAGCTGTTAGTGAATCGTGAATGGTGAATCGCAAGAAAAGAGAGAAAGGAAGAGTTTGAGTTATAGATGCTCGATCCTAGATGCTCGATGCTCGTAAAAGGAGAAACAAAAAAGACGGAGAATGAGGGATGAAACCAAGACGAGTATCTAGTATCGGGCATCGAAATATGAAACACGTGATGCGTACTGTGCAATACGATATACTACATACGATATACGAACGACGATAATCAACAATGAACAATACAATCAAAATAGACCCTACTCGACCAGAAAAAGAAAAAATCAAAAAAGCAGTATCCTTGCTCAGGAACGGCAAAATAGTAGCTTTTCCCACCGATACAGTTTATGGACTAGGTGTTAACGCTGAGGATACAATAGCTATTGACAAACTATATGAAATCAAGAAAAGAGCTAAGGATAAACCATTCGTACTATTCTTAGCAAGGAAAGAAGACTTTATCTCCTTTGCCGAGGTGGTTCTTCTCTCTGCTCAAAAATTAATAAACAAATTCTGGCCCGGACCCTTGACTCTCCTCTTTAAAGCAAATAAAGCCTCTCCTGCCAGCCTGGTGAGCAAAGAGGGGAAGATTGGAATGAGATTCCCTGACCACCCTGTCCCTAACAACATAACCAAAAAAGGGGGATTTCTCTTGGCTACCACCAGCGCCAACCTGGCCGGTGCTCTTTCTCCTTCTAACCCGCAGCAATTAAGTAAAACCCTGGCCAAAAATATAGACCTAATTCTTGAGGGAGGAGGAACTCTCATTGGTAAGGAATCAAGTATAGTAGATGCCACTTACCTGCCTCCTCGCCTGCTCAGAGAAGGTTCGCTTTCCTCAGAAGAAATAGAACAAACATGGAAAAAGGAAAGTAATATTTTATTTGTTTGCACAGGTAATACCTGTCGCAGTCCTATGGCAGAAGCCATTGCCAGGAGACTTTGGCAAGGGAGAATAAGAGACAAGATGAAAATACATTCAGCAGGAACAGTTGCTTTGCCTGGGTTTAGAGCATCTCCTTTAAGCACAAAAATGATGAAAAAGAGAGGGATAGATATCAATTTGCATCGAAGCACTCCCTTAACCACGAAAACGGTAGAAGAGGCTGATTTGATTCTGGTAATGGAACAAGAGCATAGAAAACAGATCCTCCATACCTCACCATCTGCCGAAGGTAAGGTATTCTTACTTAAATATTTTGCCCTGGGGATAGAAGAAGATATTGACGATCCTATGGGAGGTTCCCCGCAAAATTACCAGGAATGCACCCAGCAGATTGAAGAAAGTATACGAGGCTTAATATGGAAACTATCAAAAAATTGAAAGAAGTTCGTCCTTCCTGGGACCAATACCTGATTCAGATTGCTCAACTGGTAGCGACTCGCTCTACTTGCCTGAGACGTAAAGTAGGAGCTATCTTAGTCAAAGACAAAAGAATTCTTTCTACAGGCTATAATGGTGCTCCTCGAAAATTAGCCCATTGTGCCAAAATAGGATGTCTACGAGATAAACTAAGAATCCCGTCCGGAGAAAGGCAGGAAATATGCCGTGGTCTTCATGCCGAACAAAACGCTATAATTCAAGCTGCTCTACATGGAATAAGTATCAAAGGAGCCATCCTCTACTGTACGCACCAACCCTGTGTAACCTGTGCCAAAATGCTTATAAATGCGGGGATTAAGAAAATAATCTTTCAGGGTGAGTATCCTGATAAGCTAGCCTATGAAATGCTACAAGAAGGACAAATAGAAATAATTAAGATAGGAGATAAGAATGCCCCAGGAGGTCTTTAAAAAAATCGAAGAAGTGGAAAGACAGGCAGAGAAAACCTTAGAGAAAGGAAAGGAAAGAAGGAAAAAAATAATACAAGAGGCAGAAGAAAGAAAGGAAAAGATTCTAGCTACAGCTAAACAAGAAGGGGAAAAAGAAGGAGAAGAACTAAAAAAAGAATTATCTATTCAGACAGCTAAAGAAATAAGAGAAATCAAAAAAAGGTTCCAAAGAAAAAAAGAGAAGATTGAAGAAGAAAGCAAAAACAATTTAGCAGGGACAGTAGAATTCATCCTGGAAAAGGCAAAACAGTCCTGAGGAAAAAGTCAGATGGCTCTATCAGAAATGAGGAAAGTATACATCATTGGAGAGGAAAGTCTGCGTGAACCTCTGGTGAAAAAACTGGCAGAATTAGCTTTATTTCAACCTGAAGAGCTCGAACAACAAGAAATTAATTCCCACTTCAAAAGGAGAGAATTTTCCACAGAAGAGCTAGAAGATAATCTTTCTAAGCTTAACTGGACCATTGAATATTTGGCTCAATTCGATGGAAAAAAAGGGGGGTTGGGACTTTTCCCTGTCAAAACACCGCTAAAAAAAGATATATTCTTCAATTGGTCTAAACATTTTAACTGGCAAGAAGTACATGGTAGATGTGAGGAGATGAAGGATGAGCTAGAGAATTTGAAAAAACAAAAGGATGCCCTTCAAGGACGTCAAGGTCTCCTCCAATCATGGAAGGAAGTAACTTTTCCCTTAGAGAAACTGCAAAAAGATGAATATCTTTCCTATCAACTGGGTACAATCCCTAGAGAAAACCAAATTGCCCTGCAAGATGAACTAGAAAAACAAAAAGAAATCTATTATTTAGATATTATTAGGGAAGAAGAAGGAATTGCTTATTTTCTACTTATTTTCTTTAAAGAATATTATCTTAAGATAGATCCTATCCTGCAAAAGCTAAAAGTGGCAAAGGTTCAACTTAAAGCTTCTCCCAAAAAAGAACTAAAGGATGTTGAGAATAAAGCCAATCAAACAATGGAACGATTGAATGAAATCGAAAAAGAACTGGGGAAGATTTCTCAAGAAAGAACTAAACTTATGTCTGTTTATGACTATCTTTATCATCTTCTGAGAGAAAGAAAAGTGTCTATCAAGAGCCGCTTTACCCCTTACACTTTTTCTATAGGAGGCTGGATAAAAAAAACAGATATTGACAAATTGAAAGAGGGGTTAAAGAGCCTTCCTGCCCTGGAGGTAGTGACGCGAGTACCGCACAGAAAAGAAAAACACAAAATTCCCATAGCTCTATCCAATCGTTCTTTTTTCAAACCATTTGAACTGGTAGTCGAACTCTATGGCATACCCCACTATTTTGAAATAGATCCTACCCCCTTCCTGGCTCCCTTTTTTGCCTTATTTCTAGCTATTTGTCTGACAGATGCTGGCTATGGAATCATCTTATCTTTATTGGCCTATATCGGTCTTAAGAAATTCAAAATAGGAGAAGGAGGCAAGAAGCTTTTTCTTATATTATTTATAACCGGACTCATCACCTTTGCAATAGGAATAATGACTGGAGGTATATTTGGAATTGAACTCTCTCAACTTCCACCTTCTTTAGCCTTTCTAGAAAAACTGACCTTATTGAACCCGATGCAAGAACCTATGATATTTCTGCTTATCTGTCTGGCTTTAGGAGTTATCCATATTCTGGTAGGAATAGCTCTGGAAGTATGGGACAAATTGAAAAGAAAAGAGATAACCTCTGCTATTCTAGACCATTTTTCCTGGATTGTAATTATCATAGGATTGCTCCTTATCTTATCACCCCTTGTCATTGATATGTTCTTGGGGGGTGTTCAATCGGGAACTAGCCGAGAAGGACTCTCTGGAACGGGCGTAAGCATCTCTTTCTCACCAGAAAACATCATGAAAATATGGAATAGCCTGCCTGGATACTCCAAAATAGGAGTAGTCATGTTTCTCTGGGGAATGTTAGCTTTGTTCCTTTTCGTAGGAAGAAAGAGCAAGAGTCTCTTTACCAGGTTTGCCAAGGGAGGCTACGAACTATACGGTATAGTCCAGATTTTTGCTGATATTCTCTCCTATTCACGCCTTCTGGCCCTTGGTCTAGCCACTACCGTAATTGCCAGCGTTATCAATACTATTGCAGTAATGCTGGGGGAGACTCCCTTTATAGGTCCTGTGCTTATGGTTATTATCCTCATAGTAGGACACATGGGAAATATTCTCATAAGCTGTCTTTCTGGATTTATTCACACCTGTCGTCTGCAATTTGTGGAATTCTTCATTAAGTTCTATGAAGGAGGAGGCACAAGTTTCAAGCCATTCCAACGAGAAGGAAAATATATAAATATCATAGAATGATAAAATGTTGACTAACAGCTAGCGCAAAGGGAAATAATTGCAAAACTTTCAATTTTATCTTCCCACAAAAGTCTACTTCGGCCAAAAAGCATTAGAAAATGTAGGCAAAGAGACGAAAATACTGGGTAAAAAGGCTTTAGTAGTCACAGGAAAAAGCTCGGCTAGAAAAACAGGGCTTCTACAAAGAGTAGAAAAATCCCTGAAGAGAGCAGAGGTAGAAACGTTTATCTTTGAAGGAGTAGAAGCCAATCCATCTGTGGAAACCATAAATAAAGGAACAAAACTAGCCAAAGAGAAAAAGTGTGAAGTAATAGTAGGATTAGGAGGAGGAAGTCCTCTGGATGCAGCTAAAGGAATAGCTATATTGTCTGCTAATCCGGGTCTCCTTGTCGATTATTTTGGAAGAAATAGAATAAAAAAGAACCCTCTTCCTGTAGTAGCCATCCCCACTACAGCAGGCGCAGGAAGCGAGGTTACTCCTTATGCTGTATTTACCCATCGAGAAAACCGATCTATTCGAAAGAAAATCGTTGCTGACTCTTCCCTTTTTCCTAAAATAGTCCTGGCCGACCCAGAACTTACTTTATCTCTACCAGCCTCCATCACTGCCGACACAGGAATAGACGCTTTCTCTCATGCTCTGGAAAGCTATCTGTCCAACAGGTCTTATCCTCT
The DNA here is from genome assembly GCA_009618505.1 of Clostridia bacterium. The sequence goes on from WJOQ01000141.1 coordinate 5,184, forward strand.
T
>WJOQ01000270.1 GCA_009618505.1 Clostridia bacterium
AACAGAGAGGTTAACTCGAGAACATACAATGAGGGCTAGAGTTAGAGTCGTTGATCGTCTAAGAGAAAAAGAGCAATCTGCGGGAGTTACTTCTTCTATTTTAAAGTGATCAATTAAAAAAGGGAATAGAAGTAAGTTTCCCTAAAAATGGAAGATTTCGTACCTGTGGTTGCAAGGAGCAAGATTCGTCGCTTTGCTCGGGACAAGCTTTGCAATCTGCAAGACAGGCTCGGAATACTCATATCTTAAGGAGTAGAGTGAGATGATAAAGCAGGGCGAGTATCATGGGACTAAGAGCATTAGTTTGGAGAACGAATTGATGCGAGTTATGGTTTTACCTGAGGTAGGGCAGATAGTAGAGATTTTCAATAAGAAAACGGGACATGAAAACCTATTAGTACGAACAGGTTTTCAACAAGGAAAGCCTGAATGGGGCATATTGGATACGAAACCTAGCCTTTTCCATGGCGCAGCCACATCCTGGCGAAGAATAACAGATTATTCCCTGATGCTTTCTGCAGAAAAAGACGGTCTGCGTTTTAACAAAACGCTGTTACTTTCACCTGAATCGACAGTATTGGGTGTAAAGATAGAATTAGAAAGTGTTAGTGCCAAAGATCGAGAAGTCGGTTACGCTGTTTCGGCAGCATTAGTACCAGGAGGTGGCGGTTTACATGGATATTGTAATACTGCTCATTTTGGACATCAAATTTTTATAAAATTGGAGAAAGATTATGTTGAGCAGACCTACGAGAAATACACTACTAATTTATATGAATGGTCTTTTCCACGCTGGGCAGCATTTGTCGATACTACAAGAAGGGAAGGATTAGCATTTATTTTTAAAGGGAAACAGATATCTATTGCTCACAACTGGAATGAAATCTCTGTACTAATAGAATCGCCTAAATCCATATTAGCACCGGGTCAAAGAATAGACTATCAGTATTCAATATTTCTCTTCCACGGACTTAAGCGAGTCGATTATATTGATAAGCAGACTTTAGTAGGATTTTCCATGAATAGAAATATCTTTCCCAATGTTGCAGCACCTGTAGAGCTCTCATTACTTTCAACTACAAACCGCAAGCTTGAAGGAGAAATAAGTGTTGAAAGTTATCCAAGGTATCCATCTCAAAAAGTTTCAGCTCAACTGCTTGCTAACACTGTTTGGAAAAGATCGTTTGAGATAGGACCTTTTGATGATCCTAATCTCGGATGCTATCTGCAGAGTCTTCCCCGAATCTCTAATGTTATCCGTTTACGTTCTTTACAGTTCGTTGCATCAAGGAATTTTTCTGTTTCTCCATTGACAAAGTCAATTTCAGAAGAAGCAGAGGAAAAGACAAATTGCGCACAAGAGCGTTTTGAGCATGGCAAGCTATCTATTGAAGGTTATGCGGCGGTGCTGACGACGGGCGATTTTATTAGAGAAATTGTGGAAAATAGGTCATTATCAAAACAAATTCAAGAGAAACTATATACTTATTTAGAGAATATTTGTGCTATTCTGAAAGATGATAATGGCGAAAAGAACTGGCGTATTATGCCGAACACTGAAGAAATTAAGCGTATTACTACAAAACTGCCTGTTTCACAACTTGCATCGGGACTAGTAAATGAAGCCAGCAAGTTATTGGATGTAGATGTGCCACTAGGATATACTAAACTTCGTGAGACTGACGGAATAAATTATCATCAACCTTTTCACTCTGCTGAGCGGACAGCCTTTGCCTATGCTGTTACGCATGAAAAGAAATATCTGGAAAAAGCTAAGCATGAGTTACTAAAGATTGCCGATAACCATATGATTTATGGCTCTTGCTTTGGTGAAGATCTGTTTATCGCCGTGAATATGCTCGCGACAATTACAGCGTATGATATGGTACATGATCATCTTTCTCTGGATGAGCATCGCAAAGTTCTACATTATTTCTTCTGGTGTATGGAAATCCTTAAGCCGGACGTCAAACTAACCGGGAGTAATCATGACACCTGGCACGCAGAGGCAGTGGCCTGGTTAGCTAATCGGTGTCGTTATCTTCAGACTTCCATGCCAGCGGCCAAGCAGGCAGAGGTGATACTGAGAACGCATATTACCTATCAATTGAATGATGGAGGGTGGATTGAGCAATCTCCCCGCTATGACGAGTTCAATTTGCAAGCTCTTATCTTAGGTGCAGAGGCCCTTGCTGATTTAGGAATAGATATCTACCGGGATTTTAATGGTAAATCAATTAGAAAAATGTTAGAGTGGTTAATGTCTATAGCCGGCGATGAATTGGAGTATCCTGCCATGGACGACTGTAATGGCGGTATTCCTAGCCCGGACATATTTTTTTTAGGTGCAAAACAATACAATGATCCCAATTTTTTGGCTTATGCGCATGAGATTGTAGGCAAAAAGCAGCCAAGGAAACCAAAATACATTGGTACCATGTATCCTTGTCCTCTTTCGATAGTGCGATATCCTCAAAACATTATTCCTCAAAGAAAGAATCTTGCTTCTTCACGTATTCTTCAAGGGACAGGACATATTATCTTAACCTCTGGTGGGAAAAAACCTCATCAGCGCCTGATTTTGGAGTATGGTCCACACGGTGGATGGCATGGTCATCCTGATAAGCTTAGCTATGAACTTTTTGTAGTGGATCATACTGTGTTGACAGATGCAGGGAGAGCATTATATGAAAGTGCTATTCATTGGGAATGGTGCAAAACGACAAAAGCACATAATACAGTCGAGGTAGATGGGAAAAGTCAAAATCCATGTACAGGAAAACTCTTGAAATGGCGCAGGACATCAAGGGAAGATTATGCTTTACTGGAAGCAATGCCTTACTCGAATGTAAGACATGAACGGGCGGTGTTATATCGTCGTGGTAAATTCTTTGTTATCAAGGATACTCTCTCCTCGCAAAAGTTCCATGAATATCGCTCATATATTCATGGCATTGGACAATTGAAAAAAGATAATGAGAACATATTTTTTTTCAGAAATAAGAAGGCTGGCGTAGTTATTGTTTTTCTTGATAAAGCAACGCTATCTATAGATGAAGGGCTTACAAATAGAGGTGGTGATTGGCTTTCCCCAGCCTTAAAATCTCCTTACTTATGTTCTTTAGAGAAAGGAAAATCTGCTAACTTTGCCTATATCCTGGTTCCGTTTACAGAGTCAAAGCCGACTATATCTAGTGTCCAATATGTTAAGGAAGGCCAATTTTCCTTTAGTGTAAATGGTAAAAGCTATTCATTTGAGATATAGTCCAGTAACAATGTCTGGCTATCTCTTTGAAATGACTAAAAAAACAGGAAGCTAAAAACAGGGGCAGCAGGAGGTGAGAGACAAGGAAACAAATAGGCCCATTAGCTGGGAAACAAAGGAAAGATTCTGAAGAGAGAGATGTCGAAAGATTAATTTCTCTTTTGGAAGCTTTCCACAGAAAAATGAACCATGTTAGAAGTATCAATCATTCTAAGAGGAGGGATGATAATGTTACGAAAGTTAGAGATTATCTTGTTAAGTGTAGCTATAGGTTTGTTCGTGGTGAGTCCGGTATTGGCAGTAACCACATGGTACAATCTCGAAGAATACGAGGAGCTTACTGGAAAGAAGATAGAGAAATTTAGTGAAGCTCCTGTACTTAGAGCAAAGGTGGCTGCAGGGGAACTTCCTCCTTTAGAGGAAAGGCTTCCCGATGAGCCCGTAGTGCAGTTGGTGGAGGATAGAATAGGACAATATGGGGGAACATGGCATCAGGCCTGGTTAGGACCACCGGATGATAACTTGATAAATAAGAGCTTCGGGGAACTTATTATCAGGTATGACCCCCAGGATACCTCCAGGGTTATCCCCAACATAGCCAAGAGCTGGGAGATCTCTGAGGGCGGAAAGGTTTATACCTTTCATCTGAGGAAGGGATTGAAGTGGTCCGATGGCGTTCCCTTTACTGCCGATGACATATTGTTCTATTTCGAAGATGTGCTTTCGAATGAGGAACTCACCCCTGTTTTCCCTAAATGGCTAGTCGTAGGTGGAGAGCCAGCGAAATTCGAAAAGATAGATGGCTATACGGTAAGGTTCACGTTTAAGGAACCATACGGACTTTTCCTACTCCGGTTGGCCTACTATGGTAACGGCTATTTCTTTACCCCCCAACACTATGCGAAGCAATTCCATTCCCGTTATACTCCTATGGATGAGTTAGAGAACAAGGTGAAGGAAGCGGGGTATGAGAAGTGGTATCAGTTATATGCATCAAGAGTTAAGTGGCCTTGGTTTTTGAATCCCGACCACCCTACTCTTAACCCCTGGATGCCGGTGAATTCTGCGTCGGAGCCAAGGTTTGTACAGATGAGAAATCCCTATTACTGGAAGGTAGATCCCGAAGGCAATCAGCTTCCGTATATCGATCGCGTTACCTGCGACTTAGTGGCAAATACGGAGATGATTCATCTCAAAGCCTTCTCTGGAGAAATAGATTTTCAGTGTCGCCGTGTGGGTGGCGCAGACTATACATTTTTAAAGGAAAATGAGGATAAAGGTGATTATCAGGTTTTGGATTGGCAAAGCGGCAATGGAGGGATTCTGATTTGGCCTAACCTTACCTGTAAGGATCTGGTCCTAAGGAAAATCTTTCAAGACGTTCGCTTCAGAAAGGCTCTATCTCTGGCGATTAATCGAGAGGAAGTCAACGAGTTTTGCTATCAAGGGCGATTCGAGCCCAGACAAGCATCGTTTGTTTCAGGAAGTTCCTATTTCTCTGAGGAATGGGAGAAGGCATATGCTGAATACGACCCGCAAAGAGCCAATGCTTTTCTGGATGAGATGGGATTAACCAAAAGGGATAAAGAGGGTTTTCGTCTACGACCCGATGGCAAGACTCTGAGCCTTGAAGTTTTGAATATTGAGGGATATGTGTTTCCTGTCGAAGCATGCGAGTTGGTAAAGGAATACTGGAAGGCAATTGGAATTAAGGTATTCATTAAACCTGTGGAGATGAGCTTGTTCTCAGTGAGAGCTGAAGCAAATGATTATGAGATAGGAACCCATCTTTTTGATCGTGCGGCTCTGCCCTTGGCTGATCCTTTTAGGGTCATACCAATGAGAATGTCCTGGGATGGTTGGGGTCAAGAATATGCCCGATGGTATGTCACCAAAGGGAAAGCTGGTGAGAAACCCCCGAAAGACATAGCCAGACTGCAAGAAATCTGGGATGAGCTCCTGGTAACAATTGATGAAAAAAAGCGAGGAAAGCTTGTTGAAGAGCTAATTCAGCTTCATATCAAGAACGTCTGGACGATAGGTCTTGTGGGTGAGATGGCTGCTGTAGGGGTAAAAAAGAATAATATCCAAAATGTGCCTGAAAAACTAGTAATAGACGATATCACACAAAACACAACGCTTGCTTGCACACCACAGTTCTTCTTTGACCCGCCGCAGTAACACAGTGAGTTCTAAAGGAAGCAGGGAAGGACCACCTTCTCTGCTTCCTTTAAGTTGATAAATGGACCAGGTTAAGAATAGCTAGTGAGGATAATCCTTTGTTGAAGAACAACAGGAAAGGTAGGGTAGGTGATTAACAAAATTCGTAGATTGGGAGAAAAGTTAAGATGATTTTCTACGTTGTCAGACGGATCATCTATATGGTTGTGGTCCTTGCTGTAGTTTCCTTAGTTGCTTTTATCATCATCCAACTCCCCCCGGGTGACTTTTTAAGTTCTTATATGGCCCAGTTAGGTCAGACCGGTGAGTCGGTGGACCAAGAGACGATTACCGCGCTACGAAAGCAGTATGGGTTAGACCAACCAATTTATATGCAGTATTTCATGTGGGTATGGAACTTTACTGAGGGGAATTTCGGTTACTCCTTCGCATGGAACAAGCCAGTAAGTGAGCTAATAGGGGAGCGTTTGAAGTTGACAATAATACTTTCTCTTTGCACACTTATCTTTACCTATATTGTAGCTATACCCATAGGAATTTATTCAGCTACCCATCAATATTCTATTAGTGATTATACCTTTACTACTATTGGCTTTGCTGGCCTAGCTACTCCTAACTTTCTCTTAGCCTTAATATTAATGTTGCTTTTTTACAAATATTTTGGTCTTAGTATAGGTGGTCTTTTTTCTCCGGAATATATAGAGGCATCTTGGAGCTTGGGCAAAGTTGTTGATATGCTAAAGCATTTTCCCATTCCCATAATTGTTATTGGTACCGCCGGCACTGCCGGGCTTATTCGTGTTATGCGGAGCTGTTTGTTGGACGAACTCCGAAAACAATATGTAATAACCGCCCGGGCTAAAGGGGCTGCGGAGAGGACTCTTTTGTTCAAGTATCCGGTAAGGATGGCCATCAATCCCATAATCAGCACTATGGGGTGGGTGCTTCCGGCTATTGTTTCTGGAGAAACCGTCACAGCTATAGTACTTAGCCTACCTACTACAGGACCCTTGCTTTATCAAGCATTAATATACCAGGATATGTATTTAGCGGGAAGTATCATCGTGCTCTTAACTTTTTTAACTGTAATAGGAATGTTTATTTCTGATCTTCTTTTGGTCTGGATAGATCCCCGCATTCGGTATGAGAAATCAGCATAAAAGCAGGTTTGAGAGAGTGAAAGATAAAAGAAAAAAGGTGAGTGCCGAAGAAAGGCTCTATATAGCCTCTCAATGGCAACTTATGTGGGGAAAGTTTATAAAAAATAAGTTGGCCATCTTCGGTGGCATTGTATTAGTGACCTTTTATTTAGTAGGTTTATTATGTGCGTTTTTTTCTCCCTATGACATACATAAACACTCTATTAAATATATTTATTGCCCGCCGCAAAAAATACATTTTTTCGATGAAAAAGGATTTCATCTTCGACCCTTTGTTTACGGATTTAACTTAACGAAAGATCCGGTGACTTTTAGGAGAATATATAAGGAGGATAAAAGGGAAAAATATCCCATTTACTTTTTTGTCGGTGGCGATGAGTATAAGCTCTGGAACTTATTCCCTGCAGATATTCACCTTTTTGGGGTAAAAAGAGGAGCAATATTTCTGTTTGGAACAGATAAATTAGGAAGAGATTTATTTTCCCGTAATCTTTACGCTGCTCGCATTTCCCTGTCTATAGGCCTGGTAGGGGTAGGCATGAGTTTTATTTTAGGATGCATATTGGGAGGGATTTCCGGATATTACGGAGGAATTGCTGATATTATCATCCAGAGGGTGATAGAGTTCTTAATCTCTATACCAACCATTCCTCTCTGGATGGCCTTAAGCGCAGCCTTACCGACCCAGTGGTCGCCAATTAAGATTTATTTTGGTATAACCATTATTCTTTCTCTTAAAGGTTGGTGTGGTTTAGCTCGGGTAGTGAGGGGAAAGCTTTTAGAGCTAAAGGAGGAGGACTTTACCATGGCCGCTAAGATCGCCGGGGCAACTGATGGGCGAGTAATTACCAGACACCTCCTGCCCTCATTCTTGAGTTATCTTATAGTAAGTATCACCTTATCTATACCACGTATGATTCTGGGAGAGACTACCTTGAGTTTTCTCGGCCTGGGGCTTCGTCCTCCTGTAGTTAGCTGGGGCACTCTGATGCAGCATGCACAAAAGATGGGCGCAATTGCGCTTCAACCCTGGCTTCTAATTCCAGGCCTCTTTGTTATCATTGCTGTCCTTGCTTTCAATTTCTTAGGGGATGGGCTGCGAGATGCGGCTGATCCATATAAGTAGATTGTAGATTGTGTTATCGAATAAAAGATGATTTACTATTGAGACATTTGTCCCCATACCTCAGGAAAAAGTTGCTAGTTCTAGTTTTTAAGCTACCCTGAAAATGAACAAAAAAGAGGAAAGAGATGTTATCTTTTGATATTCGGTCTGATAAATTGGAGGATATTGCTAATAAACTTGAAGTTTTACCTTCCATATCGTCGCATTTGGTTGACAAGTTTATACCTAAAAAGCCAAAGAAATTTATCGATAAGATAAGAAAAATGAAAGTTCCTTGCAGCTACGAAGATGGTGAGTATTGGAGCATTGGCCAAGTGGCGCGGAATTTGATATCTCTTCTTGCCTTAATGCAAACCAAATATCAATTAACTCAAGACGAAAAAATACAGATATTGAGAAAGGCAGTTCATCAAGCAGAATATCTTTATACCTTTCATATAAATGGAGAATTTATTCAAAGGGTATGGGCGGGAGCTGCTTTAAGCTTAGCGGGGATATTTTTCCGGAACGTTGATCAAGCAAAATATTGGAGGATGGTAGGATTCTCCCGATTAGCATCCGAGGTAAATCAATTTCAAGGAGAAAACTCCGATATTTTCCTCCTGCTTAAGGTTGTTGTAGAATGTACTTTAAGCGTTAATCTTTGTATACTTCCCGAGTTGTTAAGTCAATATAACTCGTTTGTGAATACACAGATGAGGTACGATCGGTTTTTTAATTTTGAGGTAACTGATGTGGAATTCTTTGATGAGTTGAATTTGGATTATCCTGGTTTAGAGGAAGTGCGTAAAGCAATACAAGAAAAAAAGTATGATAGAGCAAAACGAGAGTATATAAATTACTTGAGACAAAAGTACACTCCCCTGGTGGGAAAAGAGTGGGATTGGCACGAGGATGTAAATTTGGAAGATGCTGACAGAATCTGTGAAAATATTATCACCTTACGGGCCCATATGCATGTAATGCACAATTTTGGTAAGGATATCGATTGGACCACGGTGCTCTTTCAGGATATTGAGTCTAATGTATGGTTGAATGCTCATTCAGATATTAAAACTTTAGCTCGGGCCTATCACCAAACTGGCCATAAGAAATATGCTCATCATTTAACTCGTCTCTTAAAATCCTGGTTCGATCAATCTCCAGTACCTAATCTTAAGAAGAATTCACTCCAGTGGCGGACTTTGGAGGTTGGCAATAGAGCCGCGCTTAGGTGGCCACTTATCCTTTGCTATGGTTTGAATTCTAAAGAATTTCGGGAAGAAGTAGCCTTTAGAATGGTTAAATCATATTTAGAGCATGCTCGATATCTCTCAGCTCACGGTGCTCCAGGAGGAAACTGGTATCAAGTTGAAACCAGCGGCTTAGGAACCGTAGCTGCGCTTTTTCCAGAGTTCAAAGTCTCGGAGACGTATTATCATCTGGCTTTGAGGCGTTTCGAATGGGTCAATGAGAGATATTTCTTTCCTGACGGATTTCAAACAGAATGCTCTACAGGTTATCACTTTTTTCCTTATTCGGCAATAGCCAGCTTCTATATGATAGCTAAGTATAATGACCTACCGCTACCCGATAACTTTGGTCCAAATTTAGAGAAAAGGACAGAGCCCTTTGTATATTTAGCCAAACCTGACTTTACCTTGCCCATAGTAAACGATTGGAATCCTGATATTTTATCAGCTGCCTTAGGAGGCAAGGCTGGTTACTTTAACTTTAAAAGAGAGGACTTCAAGTATATAGCTACCCGGGGTAGGCAAGGAAATCCGCCTAAAGAGACTTCTTACGCTTTTCCCTATGCAGGATATTATGTTATGAGGCAAAAGTGGGATCCTCAAAGCCAGTATTTGCTCTTTGATGGTGGATATTTCGGCTCAAGTCATCAACACGAAGATAAGCTTAATTTTATCCTTTATGCTTATGGCAGAACCTTGATCGGAGACCCTGGTATTTATCAATATATGCCAGATGAATTCGAGGCTTATTTCAGAGGGCCAAGAGGCCATAACTCGATAATAGTAGATGGGAAGGGACAATGCCGCTTTCTTGGGGTAGATGAAAGAATTCCCGATCCGGATACTTTGTGGATAACTACTAACAAATTCGATTTAGTATCAGGGTGGTATAAAGATGGATTCTCTACCAGAAGCAGTTCTTCAGGGAGTGATGAAGGGCGAGAAAAAGACAGAAAAAATAGAGAAAACATTTACCATCGCCGAACAATCTTTTATTTAAAGGGAGAGTATTTTATTCTAATGGATCGGTTGATAGATAAGACAAGTAATTCTAAAGAGCGTTTAGTGGAGCAAATATTTCATCTATCGCCTCTTATCATGAGAAAAGATTCTGCTTTGAGAGTTAAGCCTGGAAAAGTGGAAATAGAAGAGGGCAAAATAGTGGTCACCAAAAATAGTGGAGTAAGCAATATAGCTATTATTCCACTTGATTCCCAAAGTACAGGGGTAGAGGTAAGTTGCGGAAGAGAGAACCCTATCATTGGATGGGTAGCCCTTTTGGGGAAACAGATAGCCTATGATGTTACCTATGCCAAGAGAGGGAAGCTCCCCTTGACCTTTACTAATTTGTTATTTCCCTTACCAGCAGGGGAAACGCAGATCCCACGACTTTATCCTCTGAAGATTCAAACTGAGAAATACTCAGCAGCAGCCTTTAGTATTAAAAAAGATGACCTAGACGATATCTTTCTTATGTCCGACGATGGACCAACGACTCTTAAAATTAAGAACGGAGAGATAACCTTTGAAGGAGAGGTGCTCCATTTGCGGTTTAATGATCAGGGTCAACCTCAGGAAGCAAGGATAGTCAATGGAAGGCTTTTGAAATATAAGGATAAGGTTCTGGTGAAATTAGCCAAGAACCAAAGACATTACTTTATGAGATTTACCTCTTGAAATCAGGAGTAAAAATTGTCATCCTAGTTGATGCTGCCAAAAATCATAGGAGAAGAAAGTAAGATGAATGTAGTGCTCATAATTATTGATACCTTAAGACAGGATCATGTGGGTTGTTACGGAAATAAATGGATTAAGACGCCTTATCTTGATTCTTTGGCTAAAGAATCAGTGCTATTTACCCATGCTTATCCAGGATCACTTCCTACTTTACAGGTGCGAAGAGTTCTACAGACAGGTTGCCGCATCTTCCCTTTTCTGGATCACAAGGCGTATAAGGGTAATCTTTTTGTTGGTGCACCTGGTTGGGGCCCTGTTTCCGAGGAGCGAGATACCATTGCCGAAATTTTGCAGCGCCATGGCTATCGCACAGCTTTCATAACTGATACGTATCATCAATTTAAACCGTCAATGAACTTTCATCGTGGTTTTGATGAGTGGACCTGGATAAGGGGTCAGGAGAGCGATCCTTATCGCTCAGGACCTTATCCACCCCAGAAAGAGGTTGAAAGATACATCCCTGAAAATCTAAGGGAAAGAGAAAGAGGACTGGGGGAAAAGTTTACAGATTTCGTTGGTAATTACCTAACTAATGTAGTTGACAGAAACTGCGAAGAGGATTATTTTCCTGCTCAGGTTTTTAGGGAAGGAAGCCGGTGGCTCGAGAGAAACCAGGATACGGAAAAGTTCTTTCTGGTCCTTGATTCTTTTGATCCTCACGAGCCCTGGGATCCACCTATTCATTATAGGAAAATCTACGATCCCAATGATGATACCATTGATTTTCTCTCTTCCCTTTATGGCAGAGCTGATCAGATTAGTCCTCGGGTATTAAGACGTCTCAGAGCAAACTATGCTGGAGAGGTAACCTTAGTAGATAGATGGCTGGGCTATTTTCTAGAAAAAATGAAGCATTTAAGCCTTATGCAAAATACGCTCATTGCCGTAATATCCGACCATGGGCACTGCATTGGTGAACACAATATAGTAGGAAAACAAGGTCATCCCATGTCCCGAGAAATCGCCGATTTGGTCTTAATGATTCGTCATCCAAATGGAGAGGGAGCTGGCACAACCTGTGAGAGCCTAATTTATAACTATGACCTACCGCCCACTATCCTTGCCCGATTAGGAATAAAACCAGAAAAACCCATGGATGGAAAAGATATCTGGTCTCTGGTCTTAGGCAAAGAAAAAGAGATATATGATCATGTTACCTGTGGCTGGGGACCATTTGTTATGGTGCGTGATAAACGTTGGTGGTATAACGCTTATCTTTGGGGTGAAAGCCCTCTTCTTTATGATTTAGAAAGCGATCCAAAGCTGGGAAGCAATATTGCAAAGAAGCATCCTGATATTTGTGAGAGGATGAAGAAAGTGGCTATTACCGATGCTGGTGGCGAGATTCCAGAGTTTTTAAGGAAGCTAAAGGGTGAATCTGGATGTACCCCACTTTTGGTGGAGTAGAGAAATTCCAATTTGAGGGAAAAGTTTAAAGCTGAGATTTGCTCGGTGTTTTCCAATGGCATCGGACATTTTTCTTCCTGTAGCCGAGTTAGGAGACTGATATGTATACTATAACCAAGTCCAAAGAAGAAATTCCTGTGATTAGGGAAGTAGATGTAGCTATAATCGGAGGTGGACCATCTGGGGTAATAGCAGCCGTTGCCGCAGCTAGAAATAAAGCAAAGACGCTTTTAATAGAGCGTTACGGGTTCCTGGGAGGGAACGCTGCCATGGGACTGCCAATCTTGGGCTTCTTTAATGATCGGGAAGGAAAGCAGGTAATTAAGGGAATCCCTGAGGAGATGGTGAATAGAATGAGGAACATGGGAGGAGCTACAGAAAATACACCCTGTCCGCATCACTCCTCTTATGTCATGATAGACCCGGAAATCCTAAAGTGTACAGCTCAACAGTTGGTAATAGAATCTGGGGCTGATTTATTGTTTCATTGTCTAGGAGTCGATATTATGAAGGATAGAAACGGACTTTGGGGCCTGATAATACAGAGTAAGTCAGGCAGACAGGCAATATTAGCTAAGGTAGTTATAGATGCCACAGGCGATGGAGATATAGCCGTGGCTGCAGGAGCCTCCTATGAAAAGGGTAGGCCGGGCGATGGACTGATGCAACCTCCAACTTTTTTGTTTACTTTGGGTAATGTGAATATAGATGGATTTATGGAAGATGTGAGAGAAAATCCAAGAAAATATGAAAGTTATATGCCCATAGAATATTATAAGGAAAGAGCGAGATTTATCTACATAGGGTTAGATGGCCTTATTAAAGAGGCCAGAAAAAAAGGAGAATTTCCTAATTATCGCAAGAGGATGATTTTTGTTACTATGCCGAGGAGAAATGAAGTCCTGGTTAATGTCCTGCACATTCCATACACCGACGGCACAGATGTCTTTGACTTGACCCGAGCAGAGATAAGAGGAAGGGAACAGTTGTTGAGGATGAGGGATTTTTTTAAAAAGTATGTTCCTGGCTTTGAATCATGCTACATTATCACAACGACCCATCAAATAGCCATAAGGGAGACAAGACGTATTATGGGAGAGTACCTTCTTACCGGAGAGGATATTCTCCAATGCAAGAAATTCAGCGATGTAATTACCAAAAATGGTTATTACATGGATGTCCATTCTCCAGATCCTCTTGGGAAAAGTCCAAATCCTCCTCCTTCATCAGGCTCTAGCCGTTTTCGCAGTTCTTATGATATTCCCTACCGATGTCTTCTTCCAAAGGGAATCCAAAATTTCCTGATAACGGGTAGGTGTATATCAGTTACCTGGGAAGCGTTAGGGTCAACGCGAGTGATGGCTCCTTGTATGGCCTTGGGTCAGGCTGCGGGAACAGCAGCGGCATTGGCAGTAAGAGATGGGGTAACAGTGAGGGAACTAGATGCTAAGACGCTGCAGGAACAACTTACCGAGGATGACGCCAATCTAAAATGATCCCGGGTTGGGCCGGTTCCTCATATACAATGGGGTTGGATTATGGCCTGCTCAGTTATGTACCCTATACCTGTATTCAAGGTAATCTAAGTTTCCGCTTTTTTTCATAGGTTTTTTGGGAGAAAAAGAGTTTAGTCAGCAAATTTTTTGTAGAAGAAAGAAATTTTTCCTTAAACGAAGGAAAAATTGGCTAAAAAGGGTCTGTGTACGTCAAAATAAGAAGACTCAAAGGAAGAAGAGGCATTATATAGATTTGATTTGTAAAATGGAGTTTACCAGAGGAGTGAAGATTTGACCAGTCGCGAGCGAGTCATCAGAGCTATAGAATTTAATGATCCTGACCGAATTCCTCACTTCCACTATTTTTTGCCAGCGACCTTTTTTCGATATGGACAGAGATTTAGGGAACTTCTTATGCGATACCCAAGCGATTTTGTGGTCCCTTTATGGGTCACAGACATCGAAGCCATTACTGCGCCAAGACCCCAT
>WJOQ01000047.1 GCA_009618505.1 Clostridia bacterium
GGAGTCCTGGTAGAAATCTAGCCCTTAATTTGGTAATGGCAATTGGAGAAAGAATACATGTCAAATGATCTGTATATGTGAGCTTGACTAAAATCATTACTTAGAGGGTGAAATGGAAAGGAAGATTATCTTAGAACAACTGCAACTATTAGAGAAGATACGCAGGGAACACGAGTGGGTTGTCATTGAGCAGAAGGAGGCAGAAGAAGAGGAAAAGGCTGAGGTAAAGCTAGAATCTGAGGCTACTGAGTTAGCAACAGATAAGTCTGAGGAAAATTAGGTCATAATTTTAACAGCGGCTAGAGAAGCAGAAAATCTGCCCCTGTAAATCCGAAAGGGAGGTTCTATAGAAATGTCTATTTCTTTTTCCACGATTGAACTCATCAACATAGCTATTGGTATTGAGAGGATGGGGATTGCCTTCTACGATGTCATGACTAAGTCAACCGAGAATGCTGTAACCCGCGATGTCTTTCAATATCTGGCCAATATGGAACGAGAACATATTCAGATTTTCCAGGGCATGCTCGCTGAAGCTGATAAATACCAGATTCCAGAGACCTATACCGAGGAGTATGCTTCTTATCTTCAGACACTGGTTGACAGTGCTGTTTTTTCTGATGACATGGTGACCAGCGAAATGGCGACTCAGGCGGATAGTGACATCAAGGCTCTGGAACTAGCTATAGGAGCCGAAAAGGATTCCATACTATTTTACTACGGGATGAAAGAGATAATGCCCCAACGAGCACAATCGACGGTAAATAAGATAATAACTGAGGAAAAATCACACTTGAGGCAGCTCTCTGGGTTAAAGAGGAAACAGGCTACCCTTTAATACTGTGATAATAAGGAGAAAAACAGGAGGACGTAGCGATGGTAACTCAGCTAACTCTCAAAGAGGTTTTGCAAAAGGCGATACAGAAGCAAATCGAGTCGCAGCACTTATATAGCGACTTAAGCCAAAAAATTACCGATGAAGCTGCCAGAGACGCTTTCCAGGAACTGGCCCGACAAGAACATGGGCACCAGCAGCTACTTGAACAGTATCTACGGGGTGAATTGAAAGGAGGAACGCTACGCAGTGAACAGATCATAGATTATAAGATTGCAGAGCGTTTAAACCAACCAGAAATATCTCCCGATATGAAGCTGAAAGATGTCTTCCTGATGGCTGCCAATCGCGAAAGGGCATCCCATGAGTTCTACCTAAGTCTTGCCCAAGTCCATTCTGCTGGAGAGGTAAAAAGACTGCTTGAAGAATTAGCGTCACAGGAGCTGGAGCACAAGCAGAGGGTAGAGTTTCTCTATACGGAAGTCGCTTTTCCTCAAACCGATGGGGGATAACAATTCACAGGAGGTGTATTTATGAAATACGAGACACCGTTTACAAGATTGCGCACATATAATGTGTTTATGGGATTTCTACATCTGGGACAGGCTGCTGCTGTATTTTTCTTAAGCAACGATTTCACACTCCCGATTACAACATCCTTTCTGAGATTAATACCCCAAACGGGCAAGCTAGAGCCTACCACTGATACAGTTATTAATCTGCCTTTAGGAGCAATGGTGGCACTGTTCTTGCTTTTATCGGCTATTGCTCATTTCACTATTGTCTCACCGGGGGTATTTGGATGGTACGTGAGTAATTTGAAGAAGGGAATCAACTATGCCCGCTGGTATGAGTATGCGTTCAGTGCTTCCCTAATGATTGTACTTATCGGTATGCTGTGCGGTCTCTATGACCTTGCCGCTTTGCTCATGGCGTTTGCGCTTACTGCCGTTATGAATCTCTGCGGGCTAATGATGGAGGTTCATAATCAGGTTACCGAGCAGACGAATTGGACTTCGTACATAATCGGGTGCATAGCCGGCATCGTGCCTTGGATTGCCATTGCTATTTATTTCTTTGGTTCGCTCGCGACAGCGGAAGGCGCAGTTCCCACCTTTGTCTACTTCATTTTACCGACTCTTTTTATCTTCTTCTTCAGCTTTGCGCTAAATATGGTACTTCAATACAAGAAAATCGGACCATGGCGTGATTATCTCTTTGGTGAGCGTATGTATGTGCTACTTAGCCTTGTTGCCAAATCAGCATTAGCCTGGCAGATGTTCGCAGGTACATTGAGACCGGTGTAGTTAAAAATCCCACAAGCATTGATCCACGTACTGCTGTAAAGTAAAGGGAGAATAGAATATACACAAAAGGAGGTCAAATGCTATGTCAGAGCGGAAGAGCCACATACAAAAAGGTGAAATGGCATCAGATTTCACACTGAAAGACCAGAATGGTGATGAATTTAAGCTGTCAGCAGCAAAAGGTAAAAGGGTACTGCTTTCTTTTCACCCGCTGGCATGGACGAGTCTATGTGCCAAACAGATGCAATCTCTGGAAGTAAACACAGATACATTCGCCTCCTTAAACACCATTCCAGCAGGTATCAGCGTTGACTCAGTACCGACCAAGAAAGCTTGGGCTGAAAATCTAGGGATAAAGAATACACGATTATTATCTGATTTCTGGCCTCATGGCTATGTTGCCAAACTATATGGAATATTCAGAGAAGATGACGGATTCTCAGAAAGAACCAACATAGTCATAGATGAAAATGGTAAAGTCCTGTTTTCAAAGGTTTACCCATTGAGTGAGCTGCCGGATATCCAAGAGGTTATTCAAGTACTGGAAAAGCTATAACTAAATATGGGTATACTAGTCGCCATTGAGGTAACCATCTGAGTTAAAGAAGAAGTTGGTTGCCCCCTAATGCTGTAAGGATAGGAAAATAGGAATCGCGAGGATGAAAAAATTAATCATTAGCACTATCATTTTGTATGTTGTTATTTCAGTGACCGTGATAGCTATAAGTGGCTGCGGAGGAGATAGTAAAATGGATGAAATAGAAGAACTGGGACCTGCGGAAATCAGGGAATATGAAGGCACAAAACTTTCATCAGTAGATGATTTCAGGGAAAATTCCATAAAAGGGCCACAGCAAGTAGATATAGAGAGTTATCAGCTGAAGGTTAACGGGCTTGTTGAGAATCCAAAGAACTATACCTACGGTGAAGTGATTGACAGCTACCAGCACTATAAGAAGTTGGTAACACTGGACTGTGTAGAAGGATGGAGCGTAGACATTCTGTGGGAAGGTGTGCTGATCAGAGAATTGATAGCAGCATCCAGCCCACTACCCAGTACCAAAGTGGTCATATTCCACGCCTATGATGGGTATACAACTTCCTTTCCGCTCGACTACATAATGAATAACGACATCATAATAGCGTACAGGATGAATGAAATTGATCTTCCGCCAGAAAGAGGGTACCCCTTTCAATTGGTAGCCGAGAGCAAATGGGGCTATAAATGGATAAAGTGGATAACTGAGATAGAATTATCTGATGATGTTGACTACAAGGGTTATTGGGAAAGTAGAGGATACTCTGATACTGGAGACCTGGATAAAGACTTTTTTGAATAATGAAAAACATAGCCAACCAAGACTTGTTTAAGAAAACAATACACTGGTTATTGGCAGTTTTGGTAATATTATATCTGGTTACCGGCTTTGGCATCACAGAGTTCAGGACGGTCGAAACTCTAACTTTTGGATTATTAACAAAGAACTTAGCCTTCAAGATTCACAATAATTTATGGATTCCTTTCATAATCCTGCTGGGCTTGCACATTTTCTTATCACTAATAAAAAGGAGAAAACAGGCTGCCTCCGATTAATGCTAGAATTCTAAATCACTGAGATAAGTATTGATCTTGTTACTTCCTTCGATTAGAGTCGCGTATTCAGATTGAAGGAGGTAACAAATGAGTTCGGTCATGACTGGCAGTCAAAAGGTAGGGGGTTCGAATCCCCCCAGCTCCTATTCGACCTCCCGCATATAATGAACAAATGAATAATGAGCACACGCCACAGGACATCGGCACATTTGAGGAGGCATCTTTACCGTCTAAAGACAATAGCCAAGAGAAGAGCCATATCACCTAGTTTAGGCGCGCCTGGGATAGGTGATGTAACTTTTATTGAGCTCGAAGAGTAAAAGATGCGCCCTTTCAGAGAGGAGCAAGATATTGAACAAGTTGGCCACGCCAGGATCGGCTACCTTGGTCTTGGCATCAGAGTAAAAATCGATAGAGTCCTGCTCCACCTTGATGCCCATATTTATGGCGTCGAGCGCGCTCGCAGAAACTATTTCGTCTGTTGACTTGGGTATGTATTGTCTGCCAATTGCTTCAATTTCTTTGCCTATCTCGGAGATGAAATCGCCTTTCCAAGCATGGGAAGAATAGGTATGTCTGACGTCTTCTTTTGTGATCTCTATGATGCTGAGGTGTCTACGTTCGGCCTCGGCAAGCATCTGGAATATTTCTCTAGCCTTGACATCCTGAGCTTTGGCTGCGGCCTCTTCGTAAACCTCAATACCTTCACTCTCCGTTTCCATGGCTTTGTCAAAAAGTTCGAGTGCTTTCTCTTCGCTCGGTTTCATTGAGCACCTCCTTTCCTTAAATTTATTCTCACAAACCAAAACACTACAAAACACCATAAAGCTCAATAAATGAAGCTTTGTTTAAGGTATCAACAAAAATAATAGTGACTTGGTTATTATTCTCCAACTCTCCTCTTAAGGACTGCTGCAGCATCAGAAACAGCCCTTGTCTCAGCATACCCTATCTTAAAAACTGGAGCTAAAAGCTCTTCAATTTTCTGGACGGAATCTGTTTCCACAACAAGATAAACGGTGTGTGCTGGGGCATCAACCCATGCACCAACTAGCTTCACCCCTAGCTGTTCTGCGCTGGACATCATCTTGCCAAATGTTTCTCGGGCTTTTTCCGGATTATGGTATGGGCATGTCTCCGGTGTGTGCACGTGAGTAATATGAAACAACATTTTTATTATCCTCCTTTTAACGAGATTGTCATCCGTTGCTTCTAGATAAATGGCTATTATCTTCTAGGCACTATCTCCTTTCTAATTATTCCTAGTTAAACCTAATGAAAAAGGGCACCAGTCATCGCCATAGTTAGCGATTTCCAGTGCCCTTTGTTTCATCACCTTAGCTCTTAAACAAGTGCTATATCTTCTTTAAGAATTTCACATGTTGCAACTTGACTTTAGTTCTCCCATGAGGCTTTGTCTATTCTCCCGAA
>WJOQ01000289.1 GCA_009618505.1 Clostridia bacterium
AAACGGGAACACGCTCCTACCATTATGAAAATAGCAGGAATAAATGCTGTTTTGGCTAAATCTTTTGCCCGTATCTTCTATCGTAATGCTATTAATGTTGGTCTTCTGGCAGTAATATGCGATACAGACAAAATAGAGCAGGGAGACGAGCTAGAGGTGAATGTGGAAAAAGGAGAAATAAGAAACAAGAGTAAGGATATTCAGTTTTTCTTCTCCCCTCTTCCTCCTATAATGCGAAATATTCTAAATGATGGAGGATTGGTAGCTTATGTCAATAAATATGGAGATTTTAAGCTATAAATCAATTAGAAGGCAGATCTTTGCAGATCCATCGCCAAAAAGAAATCCCTATACTATCAAATCAAGAGAGACGGCAAGGAGAAAAGATGAATAGAGTTAGCTCTGCCCAAAAAGGAGAGAAAATCCGCATAGAGAACAACAGACTTTTTATACCAGAAAATCCCATTATTCCTTTTATAGAAGGGGATGGAATTGGTCCTGAAGTAATGAGTGTAGCCAGGAAGGTGCTGGATGCAGCGGTCAAGAAAGCCTATCAGGAAAGAAAGAAAATTATTTGGCTTGAGATTTATGCAGGAGAAAAAGCAAATGAGAAATACGGCGAGTACCTTCCTCAGGATACTATTCAGAGTATAAGAGATCATATTGTAGCTATAAAGGGACCTCTTACCACGCCGGTGGGGGGAGGATACCGCAGCTTGAATGTCACCCTGAGGCAGGTTTTAGAGCTTTATGCCTGCGTGAGACCGGTAGAGTATTTTCCTGGAGTTCCCAGTCCTATGCTCCATCCAGAAAAGATGAATATGGTGATCTTCAGGGAGAATACGGAAGATGTCTATGCTGGCATTGAATGGCCCCAGGGCAGCAAGGAGGTAAAAAAGCTTCTTCATTATCTAAAGAAAGAACTGGGGGTAGAAATAAGGGAAGATTCAGGGATAGGTATTAAACCTATCTCTATCACAGGGACAAAGAGATTGGTTAGAAAGGCTATTCAATACGCTCTGGAAAGAGAGAGAAGAAGCGTAACCTTAGTGCATAAGGGGAATATTATGAAATATACTGAGGGGGCCTTCAGGGATTGGGGATACCAGGTAGCTAAAGAGGAGTTTCCTCAAGAAACTGTTACTGAAAAAGAGCTATGGGATAAATATCGAGGAGAGCTTCCTTCTGGGAAAATCTTAATCAAGGACCGTATTGCAGACAATATGTTCCAGCAGGCTCTCACCAGAACCGATGAGTATGAGGTGGTAGCTCTGCCCAATCTCAATGGTGATTACTTTTCTGATGCTTGTGCTGCTCAGGTAGGTGGCTTAGGGATGGCGCCTGGAGCTAATATAGGAGATTTTATTGCCTTATTTGAAGCCACTCATGGCACAGCTCCCAAATACGCCGGCCAGGATAAGGTAAATCCCAGCTCTATGGTTCTTTCTGGAGTAATGATGTTAGAGTATATGGGGTGGAGGGAATCAGGAGACTTAATTGGTCAGGCAATTGCCAGGACTATAAAACAAAAGAAGGTAACTTATGATTTAGCCAGGCAAATGGGGATTGAACCAATAAAATGCTCTCAATTTGGAGAGGCTATTATAGATAATTTGTAAGAGAAAGAGGTAAAAGTTGAGAGAGGTTAAGGCAGGTGAGATTGCCAGGGCAGTTAAGAAATTATGTATGGATGCCAACTATTATCTACCTTCAGATGTTATAGACGCTCTAAAAGAAGGATATAGAAAGGAAGAGTCACCAGTAGGCAAAGATGTTCTATTGCAGATATTAAAAAATGTTAAAATTGCTGCCCAGCAAAAAATTCCTTTGTGTCAGGATACTGGCCTGGCTGTTTTTTTCATAGACTTAGGGCAGGAGGTTAGGATTATAGGAGGTAACTTAGAGGATGCAATAGACAAAGGAGTAAAGGAAGGCTATCTCAAGGGATATCTAAGGAAGTCTATGGTTAGTGACCCTCTTTTTAAACGCACTAATAGCAAGGATAATACCCCTTCTGTGATACACATTCGGATTGTACCCGGCGATAAGATAAAGATTACTCTTGCTCCCAAAGGTGGTGGAGCAGAGAATATGAGTAGAGTAGCTATGTTAAAATCGGCAGATGGGGTGGAAGGAGTAAAGGATTTCGTAATTGAAACAGTAAAGAAGGCGGGTCCTAACCCATGTCCTCCAGTAATAGTGGGTGTGGGGATTGGCGGTAATTTCGAAAAGGCTCCTTGTCTTGCCAAACGAGCTCTTTTAAGAAGAATTGGGGAGCATAATCCTGATGCAAGATATGCCAGATTAGAAGATGAGCTTCTTAGCAAGATAAATAATCTTGGCATTGGTCCTCAGGGACTGGGAGGAAGAGTAACGGCTCTAGCGGTGAATATAGAGTGGTTCCCCTGCCATATTGCCTCTTTACCGATAGCGGTAAATATACAATGTCATTCAGCAAGACACAAAGAGATAGAAATATAGAAAGGCGCACAGACAAATGAAACGCGAAATTAAATTATTAACTCCTTTATCCTGTAAAGATGCAGAAAAGCTTAAGATAGGGGATAAGGTTTTGCTAAATGGAACAATATATACTGCCCGTGATGCAGCCCATAAAAGATTGGTAGAGACGCTTAAAAAGGGAGAGGAACTTCCTTTTAATCCAGATGGCCAGATTATTTATTATGTGGGTCCTGCCCCGGCTAGACCGGGTAGAGTAATCGGTTCCGCCGGGCCTACCACCAGCTCCAGAATGGACCCCTATGCTATCTATCTTATGGAGGCAGGGATAAGAGGGATGATAGGAAAAGGTTCACGCGGACAAAAAGTAAAAGAGGCTATCAAGAAATATAAAGCCATCTATTTTGCTGCTATTGGGGGAGCTGCTGCTCTACTTTCTCAGCATATCAAAAAAGCAGAGGTTATCGCTTATGAGGAGTTAGGTACAGAAGCTATCCGCAGGCTGGAGGTAGAAAATTTTCCGCTGCTGGTGGCTAATGATACTAAAGGAGGCGATTTATACCAGGAGGGAGTAAGACGATACAGTATATCGGTATAGCGACTTGCCAGGATGTTTTTTAAAACTATAATGGTTGTAATTTCCATACTTACGTCTCTGGCTTAAATTGAAATTAGTGTATAATTTCATAAACAGTGTAACGCGACTATTATAAGTCATTGCGAACCTGTCGAAGACAGGTGTGGCAATCTTCTGGGAACTAAAAGATATGGCAAAACATGAAGCTGAAAAAGTATAGGGGGTAAAATGGCGGATAAATGGTCACTATATAGTAAAAAGGTGATGGAGCATTTTCAGCATCCCCGCAATGTGGGAGAAATGAAAAATCCTGATGGTATTGGGCATGTAGGAAATCCCATATGTGGGGATATTATGGAACTCTATATCAAAGTAAAGAATAATAAAATCATTGACGCTAAGTTTAAGACTTTTGGATGTGGTGCCGCTATTGCTACAAGTTCTATGATTACCGGGATGGTTAAAGGAAAGACAATTGGGGAGGCACTAAAGATATCCAACAAGGCTGTAGTGCAAGCCCTGGATGGGCTGCCTCCTGTTAAGATGCATTGTTCGGTATTGGCTAAAGATGCCCTTAAATCAGCGATTGATGATTATTTAGCCAAGAAAGGTAATAAAACGGCTGATTGATGATTGGGAGCAGTATGGTTTGATAAAAGAGTATATAGCCAAAGGTAGTCAGGTGGGTTTAAGCAAGAAGGTTAACATAGTCCAAATAATCTCTGAAAGAAGAGAGAGACTAAGGGATGAGATAGTACGAGAGGTTCCTTTAACCATATCGGTAAATGAAAAAGAACTGGTGACTTTGCAGTGCAGTCCACATAATTTAGAATACTTAACTATTGGTTTTCTACTTTCAGAAGGCATAATTGGGAAAGGGGCAGAAATAAAATATATAGATCTTAACAAAAAGGGCTGGTATATTAGAGTAGCTCTAAGGGGCGATTTTTCTGTTGATAAATACTTATCTGGTAAAAGAATAATTGGTTCAGGCTGTAGCGGGGCAGTTACCTTTTACCGGGATATCGATGCTCAAAAGTGTGTTCCCTTACAAGATGAGACTGAGTACTCGTATCAAAAGATATCTAGTTTGATGAGACAGTTTCAGCAAAGCTCTTTAACTTTTAAGCATACCGGAGGGGTTCATTCCTGTGCTTTATGTAGCCAGGAAGGCATAGAGATCCTTACTGAAGACATCGGTAGACACAATGCAATGGACAAAATCTTTGGAGAATGCTTCATTAAAGGTATTCCTACCCAGGGCAAGTTTATTTTAACCAGCGGAAGAGTAAGCTCAGAGATATTAATAAAGACAGTAAAACAGAAAGTGCCTATCATTGCTTCTCACTCTGCGCCGACCGACCTGGCGGTGGGTCTGGCAGAAAAGTTGAATCTGACTCTGATTGGTTTTGTCAGAGGGTGTCGGATGAACATCTATACCAATAATTATCGGATTATATAAAATATTTGAGGGGGGAAACATCCCCCCTCAACGGCCCGATCGGCAAAGCCGACTGTCGCTTCACTCGAGCAAGTCGGGCCTGCTCCCCCTGGTTTAATTCAAAGGAATTATTGAAATTCCTATACCGTAAAAGAAAGGCGTAAGAATGGAGAAAAGTAACGATACTTATTTAGTAGAGAAAATTACCCATCTTAAAGAAGAAAAGGATGCCGTTATTCTTGTTCATAACTATCAACGAGGCGAGATACAGGACATAGCGGATTTTCTTGGGGATTCACTGGCACTAAGCCGACAGGCAGGGGAACTTACCTGCAAGATGATTGTTTTTTGTGGGGTGCGTTTTATGGCAGAGACGGCAAAGATAATCTCTCCGGATAAGGTAGTTCTTCTTCCTCGAAAAGAAGCGAGTTGTCCCATGGCTAATATGATTACTAAAGAAGAGTTGCAGAAGATGAAGATAAAGTACCCTGAAGCCAGGATTGTCTCTTATGTCAATACCACGGCAGAAATAAAGGCAGAGAGTGATGTTTGTTGTACTTCCGCCAATGCCATAGCAGTCGTCCAAAATATTGATGCTGAAAGGGTCATATTTGTTCCCGATAAAAAT
>WJOQ01000088.1 GCA_009618505.1 Clostridia bacterium
AAAACCCTGAAGAAAGGGGACGGTTCTATTTTTAGAAACCTGTAGACATAGAATTAATCTCCCCCATAATAAAAAATAGAACCGTCCCCTTTTTCTTCGATTCACTATTCACCAACGACCATTCACCATCAAGGCTTACTCATTGGTAGGAATAGTAATATACATTGTCCAGACCCCATGACGCACTCGAAGAAGAATCATTTCTCCTGGCTTTACCTCTTGTATAGCTTCCTGGAAATCATCTATGTCAGTGATGTTCTTTCGGTCCACCTCTTTAATTACATCTCCTGGCTCAATTCCTGCCTGCATAGCTGGGCCGGCAGGGGTTACCTCGGTAACTACTACTCCCTGTTCATCTTCGGCCAGATTATACTTCTTTCTTAATTCTGAAGTAATAGGCTGAACTTTTATCCCCAGAAGCACTTCTTCCGGAGCTTTGTCCAGAGCTTCTTCTATCTCCTTTTCTGTCTCTTCTTTTTCTTTTTCTTTTTCTTTTTCTTCTTCCGCTCGGACAATCTCCTCCGGTGTTTTGCCTGTAGTAAGAGCAATAGCAATCTCTTCTCTCTCCCTAACCAGAGCTAGTACTATCTCCTCACCAATCTCTAATTTCAGGATTTCATTTTTCAAATCCAGAGGAGAGCTAACATCTTTTCCATTCACTTTTTGAATAACATCTCCAGCTTTAACTCCAGCTATTTCTGCTGGACTTGACTTCACTACCTCTGTCACCAAAACTCCTCTCTCTACTCCAAATTTCTTGGCCAAATCTTCAGTAAGTTCTGGTTGCATATAAACTCCTATCCAGGGCCATTCTATCTTTCCGTATTTGACCAGACTATCCAATATTCTCTTGGCTTTGTTTATTGGTACAGCGAAGCCAATTCCTATAGAACCCACCCCAGAGGGACTAAGAATGGCGGAATTGATTCCAATAACTTCTCCATGGATGTTTACCAAAGGTCCGCCGCTATTACCCGGATTAATAGAGGCATCTGTTTGAATTAAATCAGTGTAGACTCTCACCTCTGTGCCTGTCCCTCCTATCTGCATAGCTCTTTCTCTAGCGCTAATTACCCCTACAGTCACCGTAGGTTCATACTTCTGGTTAAGCTCTGAAAGAGCATAGCCAAAAGGATTACCTATAGCAATAGCCCATTGTCCCACTCTTAAGTTGTCTGAGTCTCCCAGAGTAACTACAGGAAGACTATCTGCCCTAATCTTGAGTACAGCCAGGTCTGATTCTATATCTGTTTCCACAATTTCCGCCTTCAAGATACGCCCATCAGAAAGAGTAATTGAAATGCCACCTTCGTCTACCTGATGAATCACATGCTGATTGGTCAGGATATAACCATTCTCATTTATTATCATACCAGAACCAAGACCTTTTTGTTTGAATTCTCTGCGTGGTTCGGGAGATCGGAAAAAACGTCGGAAGAATTCGTCAAAATTCTCGAATCGCTCTCCATAAGAACGTTCCTGGCCGGACCGAAAACTTGCCACTGTTCTTTCCGTACTGATGCTCACTACCGCTGAACTCACTAACTCTACTGTATTAACAATCATTCCCTCCAGACTGTCAGGAGCAATAGAATGAAGCTCCTTGCTCTCCTGGTAAAGGGTTCCTTCCACCCCTTTCAGCTCAGTAGCTGGCACAGGATAGCCCAATGAGACCAGGCCAATCCCCACCGCTACTAACCCTCCTACAAGAACCATCCAGAAAACAAAGGGAAATCGAAACATCTTTGAAGCTGATAACCTTTCAAACATAGGAAAACCTCCTTATTTTGCAGTAATAAAACTGCAAGCGCATTCTTTTTTTATTTTTGGCAAACAGGACAAAAACAGGTTCCTCTCCCGCTTACTTTGATTTTTCTTATAACTGCTCCACATCGAGGGCAGTCTTTACCCTTGCGTCCATAAACCCTTAGATAGGATTCATAGTCTCCTTTTTTCCCGTTTAGGTTAACATAGGTATCCACTGAACTACCACCATAAGAGAGAGCTTCCCGTAAGACAGCTAACAGATTATTATATAAACTCTCAATTTCCCTGTCAATAAGTATAGACGCATTCCTCTCAGGGTGAATACCACTCAAGAAGAGTGCCTCCTGAGAATAAATATTGCCAACCCCGGCAATAAATGTCTGCTCCATTAAGAGAGATTTGATCTTACCTTTCTTTCCTTGTAAAAGCTTTCTGAATCTATCCAGGGTAAAATCATTCTCCAAAGGTTCCGGGCCCAGACTCTTCAGGAAAGGAAGATTGGAAAACTCCTCATCAGATACCAGCCATAATCCTCCAAATCCTCGCATGTCAGTAAAATTAAGCTGAGTCTTATCTGGGAAGATAAAAATTACCCGGGCATAGGAAAGCTCTTCCCCTTCTGATGAATAGATAAGCCGACCGGTCATTTTTAAATGAATAATCAGGCTATCCTTGCAGTCCAACTCCAGAATCAAATATTTTCCTTTTCGCTTGATTTCACTGAATTTCCTTCCTTCTATCTTTCTAATGAACTCATCTGGCGAGGAAGGTGTTTTTATCGCTTTTTCACTTCTTATGATTATTTTGCTTACTCTTTTTCCTCTTACTTTTTTCTCTAAACCTTTTCTTATTGTCTCTACCTCTGGCAACTCAGGCATCAACAACTCCTCGATGTTCGATACTGGATACTCGTTTTTTGTCTCCCCTCTCCTTAATCCTCTCCCCACAGGGGAGAGGGAAGGGGTGAGGGGCGTGCATTAGAACTCAGATTCTTTTTGTCAATCAACAATGAACTATGAACAATGAACTATTTACTCATATCTCAGTGCTTCTACCGGGTTTAATTTAGCTGCTTTCATTGCTGGATAAATACCAAAGACAAGTCCTACTGCAGAAGAAAAGCCAATACCGACAACAACAGAAAACATGGATAAGGTAGGTGTCCAACCGCCGTAGCGGGAAACCAGAACCGAAACCGCCCATCCCAGAACAAGACCAACTGCTCCTCCCACCATACTCATTACCAAAGCTTCAATAAGAAACTGAATCAAAATATCCTTTCTCTTTGCTCCCAGAGCTTTTCTAATACCTATCTCTCTTGTTCTTTCCGTTACTGAAACCAGCATAATATTCATAATACCAATGCCTCCTACCAGAAGAGAAATGCCAGCTATTCCAGCTAGCATAAGAATCATGGTGGAACTCACCTGTTGAATTGTCTCTAGAATCTCCTCTTGACTCGTTACATTATAAAGATCCGGGTCTTCTAATTTTTTGGCCAGCAAGAATTCCACTTGTTTAATAGCCTCCTCTGAATCGGTTGCTTGCGCCGAATAGGAGTTCACATATTTACTGCCGGTCATTCTCTTCATCATCGTAGTAACGGGAATATAGACCTGATCATCAAAGTTAAAAAACATCACCTGGCCTTTACTTTCCAGGACACCAACTACTTCAAAAATAAACCTACCCTGTCCCATCTGGATAATTATTTTCTTGCCTAAGGGATTTTGATTGCCAAATAATTCCCTGGCCACATTAGAGCCCAGAACAACTACTTTCCTATAGTTATCCACGTCTTCTGCTATAAGAAACCTACCCTCAGCTATTGTGTGATTGAATATATTCTCATAGCCAGAAGCAGTGGCAACGATACTGGCCTGATAGTTATTCTCCCCGTACTTCAAAAGACCTCCCGACTGAATGGAGGGAACCAGCTGCGCCACATTGGGAGATTTCTTTTTTAGCTCCTCACCCAGTTCAAGAGTAAAAATACCGCCGGCCGTCCGAGCTGCCCTTCCTCCCCAACCTCCTCTGTAACCGGGTGAAATAGTAATCAATTCCGAGCCAAGAGAGGAGATAGTTTCCTGAATCATTTCAGTAGCTCCTTGCCCGATGGAGATTATGGCGATTACTGCCGTTACTCCAATAATGATTCCCAGCATAGAAAGAAAAGAACGCAGTTTGTTGATCATTAAGTTTTGCAGGGCAACTTTGGCCAGTTCAGAAGCAATCATTGTGTTATAAGCTCCTCGGAATCTATTTTGCCATCTTTGACGTGGATAATACGCTGAGCATATTGAGCTACATATCTCTCGTGGGTCACTAAGATAAGGGTTCTGCCTTCTTTATTTAGTTGTTGAAATATTTCTAGTATTTCATCACCGCTCCTGGTATCGAGAGCACCCGTCGGTTCATCGGCAAAGATAATGTCGGGATCGTTGATTAAGGCCCGAGCAATGGCTACCCTCTGTCTCTGTCCGCCTGATAACTGATTGGGGTGATGAGAAAAGCGTTTTTCCTCCAATCCTACCTTGGCTAGAGATTCTCTGGCCCTTCTTATCCGCTCCCTTCTACTTTTGCCAGCATAAAGGCAGGGAGTCTCCACATTCTCCAGGGCACTCCTTCTGGCTAAAAGGTTAAACTGCTGAAAAACGAAACCAATTTTATTATTTCTGATAGCAGCCAGACGATTCTCTGAAGTCTTCAGAATATCCTCTTCATCTAGATAGAAAATACCCTTTGTTGGCTTGTCCAGGCAGCCCAGGATATGCATCAAGGTTGATTTACCTGAGCCAGAGGGACCGATAATGGCAATGAATTCCCCCTTTTCAATCTCCAGGCTGATTCCTCTTATAGCAGGGACCTCTACTTCTCCCATATAATATATTTTCCAGATGTCGTTAGCTTGAATAAATGGTTTTTTCATTTTCTTAATGAGGCGCCAGGCGCATCGCTCCACCGCCTCCTGGCATACCAGGAAACATTCCTCCTCTTTGTTGGGCACCTCCTGCCTGTTGCTGGAATTGTTCAAGTATTTGATAGGCATTGGCTGCGATTCTATCATTCTCCTCTAAGCCAGATAGCACCTCGATATATTCCTCATTGCCCTTTCCTACTCTCACCATGGTCATCTGCGGTTCATTCTCGTTCATCAGCAGAACAAAATGCATTCCTTCTCTTTCCGCCACCGCTTCAGTGGGAACCCGTACTACATTATGAACCTCTTCCACCGTGATTTCCACTTCAGCGGAAAAGCCGGACATAATACGAGGATCG
>WJOQ01000336.1 GCA_009618505.1 Clostridia bacterium
GGACTATCTCTTTCTTTACCTGCTTTCCTACACCGAGAATAACCATCGAATCATCGCACTCCTTCACTCTGGTAATAACATTAAGACTCTCCCATTCCAGGGAGGAAAAATCAACAATCACAAGCTCTACCAGGGGAACAAGACTATCAACTCTCTCTCCCCCATCACATACGAGAATGAAATACTCCGGTCCCAAAAGATGACTTATAAAGTCCTTCTTTTGTTCTTTATCGCTTATAAGAAGTAGATTGCCCATAAATTCTTCTCTTTTCCTTAACAAAATGAGTTTTATTCTCGGGGATGGGCAGCAAGATGGTAAAACTTGCTCCTGAGTCGGTATTTCTCACCTTTATCTCTCCCTGATGAATCTGGATGATTTTGTAACAGATGTAAAGCCCTAAGCCCGAGCCCTGTTGTTTGGTAGTGAAAAAGGGATCAAAGACTCTGTGCAGATAATTCTTAGGAATTCCACTTCCTTCATCGGTTATGCTGACTTCCAGTAGTGATTTTTCCGTATTTCTATCCCTTCTCTTGCAGGTAGAAATACTTATCTTTCCTCCCTGGGGCATAGCTTGAATCGAGTTGACAAGAATATTAGAGAAAGCTTCTTTCAGACTGAGTGGATCAGCCCATATCAGGGGGACAACTCCCTGATGGGTTAACTCTATTCTCACCTTTTGCTCCTTCAACTGAAGGGCAAGAGGAGAGAGCACATCTTCAATTGCCTCTCGAACAGAGACCATCTCATATTGAGCCGCGTCAACCGAGCCCAGGTTAAGCATTCGGGTAATAAGGCTATCAATCCTGTTTATTTCTGATGAGACCAAGGAATGAAAGTTGTTCCTGAACTCCTTATCTTCAAATTTTTCCGGAAGTAACTCGGTGAAGGTTCTGATTGAAGAAAGAGGATTTTTGATTTCATGGGCCAATTGTGACACCATAGACCCTACGCTAGCTATTTTTTCAGTTTGTCTGATTTTTTCCTCTAATCTTCTCACTTCAGTGAAATCAGTAAGAATAACCACTATTTCGCCCTTTTTTTCCTTCTCATCTATAAGAGATACATTCAAATTAACTACCAAGGCATCGCTTTGTCCAATTTTCAATGTAAGTTGGGGAATAGAAACAGGTTTTCTGGTTTGCCAGCACTTGAGAATAATCTGGCTGAGGGAAGAGGGCAATACTTTGGCTGTCTTTCCCAGCACTTCCTTGCAGGCAAGTCCAATCATCTCTTCCATTTTGCGATTGAAAGTGGTAATCTGTCCATCTCTATTGACCACTATAAGTCCACTATCTACGTTGTTCACTATACGTTCATTGTATTCTTTCATCCTCTGGATGCGTGAAAATAACTGAGCATTAGCAAGAGCCATAGCAGTCTGATCACTAAAAAGGGTTAGTGCTTGAAGTTCATAAGGAGAGAACAGGTCTCCCGACCTTTTTTCTCCCAGGAAGAGACATCCCTTAAGAAAATCTCTAGAAAATAGAGGGATGACCAGGGAAAAATCACTCTTCCTCAATCTATCTTCCAGGTTGTCTTCATTTTCAGTGTTTTTAAAAAGAGGGAGAATCTCTTCTCTAAGCAGGAGCCGCCTGTCCTTTTCTAACAAGTCAATAAGAGTTGAGCCTTGATTCAAAAAGATATCTTCGTTAAGCCAGGGTTTATCTTTTCTGTCTCCAATTTTGTCTTCCAAATAGTAGTTGCCGTTCTTTCCTCGAGCCAGCCATAGAGCTCCCCAATTCACATCAGTTGTCCGGACCACCGTCTGCAGAGAAAATCTGGAGAGAGTTTTGTTGTCTAAGATGGTCAGAAGCTTCTGGCTCGCTCTGGTCAAGTTATCGTAAGAGGTTCGAGCCCGTTTGAAAATTAAATTTTCTATCAATTGCTCTAATTTTCTGCGCAAGGGCACTAATACAAGCACCAAAAAAAAGCAAAAACCCAGGATATAAAGAAACAGCTTCAAGTTAGGAGCTATCGGTTGATAGAAAGTAATCAATGTAAATCCTATCAATAGCAAAAGGGAAAAAACAAGAACAGTAATGGTGGAGTAAATTAATCCCTTGCTCACAATTGTGCGTATGTCCATCAGTCGGCGTTTAAGTAGAGCATAGGCCAGAATTATCCCATAGCTCGGAACTACCAGAATTCCCAGGGGAGGAAGATTGATACCATAAATAGGCAGAAAGGTAGATATTCCTCCTCCCAGTCCCAGAATAGATGCCACCAGGCAATATCTTATTTGATTCTTCCGAAATCCTGAACTGTTTTTCAGAGCCTTGCCCATCAAGAAATATCCATATACTATTAGGGAGAAAAACATCACACTGAATACGCTATAAACCGGTCCCGGTATCACATGATAACCCATTACCTCCTTGTAAGTGATCCCAGTTATCGATAGCCTGGTAAAACTGAGTGATCCCAGAATTGAACCAACAAGATAAAACAAAGTTAACTGTCTTTTCCGACGGGGAACCTCACCCAATAAGATAAACACGAAGTGAACAAAAGTTACAGGAATAAAAATCCCTGCCAGATGGGAAAAGCGAAGCCAGAAAATTTGAGGATGAGGAGAAGTGTGGAAAATAAAGAGGCACAAAGCCCAAAGTCCACCGGCTCCATTCACCAATATAAATAATAATTTCTTCTCCTCTTCACGAGCTTTGATATAGCCAATAAGAGCTACCAAGAAAGAGGAAATAACTACCGCCAGTAGACCATAATGATAAATAGTAGAATACACTATGACAACCTATTTACTATGATACAGGTATTGTGTCCCCCAAACCCGAAAGAATTGGACATTGCAGTATCTATCCTGGCTACCCTGGCTTCATTAGGAGTATAATCCAGGTCACACTCAGAATCAGGAAATTCATAGTTTATGGTGGGGGGGATAAGATTATTTTCAATGGCCAGACAGGTTGCAGCAAGGTCCATAGCTCCAGTTGCCCCCATAGAGTGCCCGTATTCAGACTTAGTGGAGGATATAGCCAGATTATAAGCGTGGGTTCCAAAGACTTTTTTTATTGCTCTGGTTTCTACTGTGTCATTTATCTGAGTCGAGGAACCATGAGCATTAATATAATCTATCTGTTGTGAGGAAAGTTTTGCATCAATTAGTGCCAGACGCATAGCCCGGCAGGCTTGCTCTGCAGTTGGTTCAGGAGATGTCATGTGGTAAGCGTCGGTGCTGGTTCCTACTCCGGCGATTTCTGCATAAACATAAGCTTCCCGCTCAAGTGCATGATTGAGTTCCTCCATAACCAGAATACAACTTCCTTCCCCCAGCACAAACCCATCCCTTAACTTATCAAAAGGCCGACAGGCCCTTTCAGGCTCTTCATTTCTTGTGGACATAGCCCCAGCCCTGCCTAATGCAGCTATGAATAATGCCAGAATAGGAGTCTCCACTCCTCCTGCTAAAACAACATCCACATGATTCTCTCTTATTCGATTAAAGGCATAGGCAATGGCTGTGGAACTTGCCGCGCAAGCACCGGAAAGGGTAATACTACCTCCTTTTAGACCTAACTCAATACATATCTGAGCTACACAGGAATCATTATAAAATACCGTACTCAGAATGGGACTGACTTTACGAGCGCCATATTTGATAAAAGCCTTGTGTTGTTCTTCAGTAAGCTCTCCTCCGGCTATAGCTGTGCCCATGAATACAGTTGCTCGCTCCCTATCCTCTCTACCAAAATCAATACCAGCATCCTCTACAGCCATTTTTGTCGCTGCAATCCCATATTGAGAGAAACGGTCGGTTCTTCTAACCAGCTTTTTATCCATAAATAGGTGAGGGTCAAAATCCTTTATCTCCGCCGCTATTCTGACAGGAAGTTCGGAGGTGTCAAAACGAGTAATAGTACTAATTCCGGATTTTCCTGAGCTAAGAGATTTTTGAAAGACTTCCTTGCCAATCCCTATGGGACTGACCACTCCTATCCCTGTAATTACCACCCTTCTTTTTAGAACCATACCTGAACTACCTTTGCTCATTTAATCTACCTGGAATCTCCAGCACAATTGCCTGCACTATCCGTCCGGTAATTCTCAAATTCAGAACAAACTTAATTATTACATTCATGAGGTCCCGTTTTTGACTGCTACTATACCCCTTCCCTTATAATCCGTCAACCAGATATTACCTTCGGCAGCCTGGGGAGGTTGACATGAGTACGATTTGTATTATAGTATATTAAAGTATATAATAAAATAATATAAAAGCAAGAAAAATAGTTGTTTCTAATAATCATCGGGGAGAGTAACTAAATAAAAAAGGAAGGGAAACTTTCAATTCCGATAAAAGCAAACTAGCCAAAATAAGGAGATGAAAGGTATATGATGATAAGCGTCTATTACCGCCAGGAGGATGAGTGGATCTTACAAAAAGTAGATGAGATATGTGTGAGGCAGAGAAAAAGCAGAAGCGCAGTAATCTTATCTATACTGGAGCATTACTTTGAGCGAGGGAAGAAAATGGGACAGATTTTTCGGGATATGGGACTCATTTCTGAGAAACAACTTGAGGACACCCTCAAACTCCAGGAAATAGATAAACAGAGAAAAAAAATAGGACAGATGTTAAGGGAAGAGGGAATAATCAATGAAAGGCATATCCAAAGAGCACTCACGCTCCAGAGGAAATAAGATGGAATGCCTTGAGCTCCTAGCTTAAACGTTCTATTTTTCTAAAGATAAGACTCTAGCTACCTCTCATGCACTATCTTCTCTTTTGCCTTTGTAAAATTCATCCACCCAGTTCTTGTCCCTCCTCAGTTTCCAATTTCTATCTGTAAGACGTGTCCTTTTGTCGATTTTCTGAGCAAAATAGTACCCACCAGCCAGAGCTATCCCAATAAACAGAAAAATAAAACCTGAAAGAATAGTTGACTCTAGATGCGGCGTTTAGCCCGACCAGTCCTTTTATACAAATGGGGGGCTTGACATTTTCATATATTGTATTATAATGTATGTGGTGCTGATATAACCCATGTCAAACTATGTTATTCTCATAGATGGCCAAAATT
>WJOQ01000248.1 GCA_009618505.1 Clostridia bacterium
CTGTCCTCTGCTGCCTGAGAAGCAGTCTCAGCTAAACTTTCCTCAAGTTCCAGATTACGAAAACGCTCAGCTTCCTGAGCAGAAAGCTGGCCCGACTCCGACAAGCCTAGATTCTTTTCATAAGGACTCAAGGGGAAAAATTCTTTTTGGAATCGCTCCTGGCCGCCCTGCCAGGGATATCCCTTTTTGACCATTTTATAGGGCATTTTTTTATCTCCTCCGCCTTTTTATCGTGGGGATAGGTCTTGTATAGCTTGCATCTAGGGCTGTAATTGCCTCTGTTTCCGCTATTTGGCCTCCCCCATAGAATTTTGCTAGATCTTCTAAGTTTTTTCTGCGTATTTTTTGGAGTTCTGCATCTAATGTTACTTCCATAATTTTACCTCACTTTTTTGTCTTTTTCAAAATTTTATTTAATACGTCTGTCATCCGTTTTGGGGATCTCCACCTTGCCGGGTCCTGAGGTAGCGATACTATCCATTGTGACTTGTCGTTGGCCTGGAGAGAGATTTCGCATAAAATTAAAAAATCCGTCCATAATTGTCGATTCGATTTTTTGATAAACCCCCAGTTGATTGAAAAACGCGTTTAGGGGGGCGCCGTTATTAGCCCCTTTAGCTTTTATGGCCTCGATAATAACCGGGGAAGTGGTTTTGGCTATCTCAAGCAGTCCATATAGGGCTGCCTGGCCACTAAGTGCCCCTTTCCCTGTGTTTGGTTGTTGCTGCTGTGCCTGCAACTGTGCCTCGAGTATCGGGACTTTCTTCTCAGGAGATAGGGCTTGATACTGCTCAGGAGTTAGTTGGGCTTGAGGCTGTCCCGGTTGCTCTTGCTTCCCCTGTGCTCTTTCCTGTTCAAGCTCAACTTCTGAAAGAAGTTGTTCGTTTGTTTTTATTGCCTGCTTCTCCTGATCAGTAGCTTTTTTTTCTGAGCTAGGAGCACCTACCGCGGTAACAATTCCTTCAATCCTATCTTGTCTTTTTACTAAGCCCTCGATTTTCTCCAAGAGGATATCCATTTTATCCGGACTCGACCCAGCAGATCCTTTTTTCTTCTCCTGGGTTTTCTTTTTAGCTTTCTCCAAAACAGCCTTAATCTGTTCAGGAGTAGGGTTATCAAAAATCCTTTCTTCCTTTTTTTTTATCATTTCTCACCTCTCTAAAAGAGCTTTTTTTCTGTACCCTTCTGTGCCTGTTTTACTCTACTGGCCAGATCTGTTCGGCAAGCCTCATCCTTGCACACCCCAGTCAGTATTGCGTCAAGCTCCTTATTTTTAACCATTTCTACCACTTTCTCATCAGAGAGTGCATCTAATGCTTGCTTTCTGAACTCCTGGTTTGTCGCAAACCTATCCGAAAAAATCGTGTCCATATCTTCAAAACCGTGTGTGCTCTTTTTGATCTCGTTCCAGTGCTCTTGAGGAGAAAAATCCAAAATGTTCTTTTTTCCTTCGGCTTTTCCTAAGCCGTCTAAACCCAGAAAAACCTTATCGAAATTCTTGCCCATTTGAGAGATTTTTTTGTCCATCTCTTTTAGCTTGTTGTCAAAATCCTCTTCTTTCTTCCTTTGTAGTTCTCTTTCAGCTAGAATCCCTGCTATATTTTCTTCTCCTGGCATAATAACCTCCTTAGATTAAATTTTTGGTGCTTTCCCCTGTTGCCATCGAGGTTCTTCTATCTCAAAATAATAGCCGCAATTAGGACAGGCCATTTCAGAACGGGGAAAATAATAAAACAGGAGATGGTCACAATGAGGACAAAGAGGAATCTTGCTAGTGCTATCCTTTTGTGTTGGTTCAGCTTTTCCTTCAGTAACTCCCCTCACTAATTTACCTAGAATTGCGTTAACATTACTTCCCTTGCCCTTAGCATAGTCCTTGAGGGCTTCGTATTCCTCGTCGCTTAGTCTAGCTCCGGCTGTTTTCACTATTAAACCTCTCCAGTTAAAATTTTTAGGACCTTCACGCATTGATTGAGAAGGCTCTGCCTTAACTCAGGATATAGGTTGCCTTCTATAGCTTCCCTCAGCGTTATTCTTCCTATCTCTGGCATTCCCTTACCTCTCCCCCGGGGTTCCCGAATCGAAATAAACTGACTGGCCTCCGGGTCGATATGGTCAAAAGTAAAGGTAAAGAGTCTATCAGCTACTTTGTCCTTTTGTATTCTCATTATTCCTGTTCTTTCTATTGGCTGATGACGTCCACAAAATAGGCATTTCACCATCGAAAATTCCATTAGAAAAACTCCAAAAAAAAAGACGCTTAACTAAAGCTCTGGAAAATCCAGATTTCTAGTTCGGCGTCGTTTGAGGTCTTTAAGGCTTCGCCAAGCGTTTCAACCTCTCACTAGCTTCACTCAGAAGGTTAAAGGTTATTAATAACCCCCCGGTGTCGCAGGTCTTTTGTCAAAAATCAAACGATTAATTTTTTGTTAATTCAGTTTGACTTAATCCATAACCAGACAGAATTAATTAATTTAATTCCGATTAATTTTATAGTCTATCAGACTCTTTTTTTTTGTCAAATCTCCTTGAAAATCAAAAAAATTTGGAGTTAACTCCATTCAAATTGTCTTAATTACCATAAAATAGCTTTAGTCTAATTATCCTAAGAGCTAAAAAGAGCAAATTAACTATTCCCGGAAAACCTTTAGTAATTTTTGGGGGGTTAAGTTCTTTCAAAATATAGGGGAAGGAATTAAATTCTTAAGAGGATCTTCATTTTCTCCCTGGGGGTGGTAAGATAGTTCATCTTTTGAATCGAAGTGGTCAGGAAAGTGCCTGTATGGAAGTATTTTTCTGGAAAGTAACGCTATATCTGACAAAATTCTAATTTCAAGGCAAATAAGGGGGGAAATATAAAAATGGATCCTAGCACTTGACACTTGATTTTTTTTTGATATAATGTAACCATAAGTTATGATAGGAGGTTACGATGCCAAAAACTGAGGCTCAAACTATGGTTGTAAGATTGCCGGTCGAAATTGCTCGAGACCTTATGAAATTGAGAAATGAAAAGAACCTTTCAACGGTAGGTAGTGCTTTGAAATACTGGATTGAACAGCAAAGTAATGAAAGGATTGAAAGTAAATTAAATGAACTTGAGGCTGCTATTCGAGAAAGCAATCAGGTGAAACAGCTTGATCAGGCCAACATAATTCTAAATAGTAGTATGATATCAATGATATTGAAGGCAATTGGGCCCGAGAAAATAACGGATAATAAGCAAGCTCAGAAAAAGATTAAAGATGGCATAAAATATCTTGAAGACAATCAAGCTGCGATAAATAGTTTTCTTCAGGCTGGACTTGACCAGGGCAAAAAATTGCAGAAAAAGTATCCGGTAAACTCATAAAAAGAAAAGAGCCGGCTTAACCGGCTCCTCTCTTAAAAGGACTGCTCCCTGGACAGGAAAAATAGGCTTATTTAAGCCCTTTAAGCCCCTCTTCTTACATAGATAGCAAACTACTCTAGTAGTGTCAAGAGGTAGAAAAAATGTCCAAGAAAAAACAGAAGCAAATCGGCGGGCTGGCTATCCCGCTATAATATAGACCGCAGGCAGGTTGAGGTAGTTGCTGGTTACTCCTTCCTATCTCTTCCTGCGCTGCGGGAATGGAGTAATTAGTGGACGATATAGAAAAACTACAGGACTTTGAAAAAACCAGGAGAAAACTAAAGCTCCCGGTTGATATAAGACCCTGTATTGTATCTCTGTTAGACAGAGATAACCCCGCCACAAGTGAAAACATCAATCACTTTATAATTGCCTGTGAGCTTCATAGAATAGGCAAAGAGCCAAAGAGAATCGAACAGATATTAAATAGCCTTTATATTAAGCCAAGTGATGTCAGGAGTGCCTTAAAAAGCCTTATAAAAAGAGATTATAAGTATTATTGCCCGAACCTAGAAGAAAGGGGACTCTGTTTATATGAGGACCATAAAGACTGTTGGTGGTGGAGTGGAGATCCAGGTAAAAATAAAAAGGGTTGGGAAGAAAAGGACTTTTACCGGTATCATTGGCCGGAGAGGTTAAGAAGGACTGAGGAGTGCCTTTATAGGGCTATAAGGGCAATAGAAATAAAAAAAGCCTGGCAGCCCGGGTCAAGATTATACGTTACTTGGGATAAGCTATATCAGGAATCTAGGATAACTAGACGCACAATAGGCAAGAAGTTAGAAGTATTAAAAAAGGTTGGCTTAATTAAATATATACCAGGAAAAAGAAGAGTAAAGGGGTCGAGGGTAAAGGCTAGCGAGGTAACTCGAATTATACCTATTCCTAGACCCTCAAATAGCCGAGATACTGAATAGTCTTGACATATTGACAATAACAGTACAAAAATGTACTGAAACGAGCTAAGAACCTTAATAGTTCTTTGATACAAAGGTTTGAAATAGAATTGAAATGGCTAGAGTCTAGTCTGCTATTGACAAACTTACAATAACAGTACAAAAATGAACCAGTTAACAGTACAAAAATGTACTGCAAAGTACTATATAATATGTATAATAAATAAGAGAAAACTCCCTTCCTTTAGGTTTTCTCTTGATTGTAAGGTGTTGGAGGTGTTGATGTATAAAGGGTTACACATTTGGCGCAAACCGCAGAATTTCACCTTTTATATACAAAGAGGAAATTTTTCTTAAGAAATGCTTAG
Organism: Clostridia bacterium; assembly: GCA_009618505.1. Next base: position 4,656 of record WJOQ01000248.1, read on the forward strand.
GTGATCCTGATTTTTAGGCAAGGCAAAAAGGGCAATAAATGAGAAAAGAACAAAAGCGAAATATTAAGTATCTGCAGCGGGCAGAATGGGAAAAGCTAAGGGCTAGTATAGATAATGTTCGGGACAAGCTCATAATCGGCCTTCTCTACGCAACCGGGGTCAGGGTAGGAGAGTTAAGCAAGCTCAGGATTGAACATATAGACTTTCAAGAGAACTTTATTTCTATCCCATGGCAAAATACCAAAACCAAAACTGCCAGGACTGTTTATATTCCCCGGGAGAGCTTAAACGATATTAAAGCATATCTCAGACTCACCAAGAGAAAGAAAGGGTTACTTTTTGCCTTGGCAAAGAGAAG
>WJOQ01000354.1 GCA_009618505.1 Clostridia bacterium
TTCGATAATTTCAATGTGGTCGGTTTCTATTCCAGCCAAACACTATACAAGAGAAAAACTAATTAAAGTCGTCACAAAAGCTGCGATAAAAAAAGTTGATAAAGACGAACAGGAACGCGAGAAAAGTCAGGAAAAAGATGAGGAACGGATAAAGTTTGAGAATTTTACTAAAAAGGTTAGACAAGAAGTAGGATTGATGGAGTAGTAAGCGTTTCGCTTTCTGTTAATGAAAGCGAAATACTTTCAAAAACGAAGTTCCGAAACCTAGATGAACAGGGAGTGCGAAAAGATACATTTATGCTGAAACAACAAAAGCGAAATTTTTCTGCCGGCAGCACTATAAAATATCTCAATAAAGAAGAATGGGATACATTTCGAGCTTGCATTGATAATTACCGGGATAAACTGATGGTTTTGGTTTTGTATTCAACGGGGATGAGAGTTGGGGAATTTACCAAATTAAAAATTCAGGATATAGACTTCCAAGAAAGGTTTATTAGCATACCCGAGCAAAACACAAAAACACGATCACCTAGAACAGTTTGGATCTCCCCAGAAACCCTAAGTGAAATAAGAGCCTATATTAAAGTCACCAAGAAAGGCGGTAGATTGTTTGACCTAACACCACGTCGAGTCCAGCAACTTATCAAGCAATATTCAAAAATATCGGGGGTGAAAGTTACCCCTCATACCTTGAGACATACTCATATCGTTCATTCCTTACTTAAAAGAGTCCCGGTAACTGCGGTTCAAAAACAGGTGGGTCATAAAAGGTTGGCTACTACACAAATATATAGTGACTTTGCACCTGAACAAGTCCGAGAAGCGTATGAAAGACAGGTTTAAATTGAACAATTAAGAGGATGACGATTAAGATATGCCCGCTCTGTGGCAAGATATGTGTAGCCAACAAAAAGCAGGGCGGGCTATAACATAAGCCCGCTCTGGGGTCAGACCCAACGGTTCCCTAGAGTGGTGTCTAGGAGTAACTGAACCCCTATTGACAAATCGAAAGAGCCAAGCAAACCAAATAAGTCTTGGTGTCGGGGCAGAGCGGGCATAGGAATGGAGAGATGAAGAGGCTTTTGACTATTTTCTTTGTTTTGTTTGCTATCTTAACAGCACTACTTTTAATTGGTCTTCTATTACAGCAGGTGCCGAAATGACTACTGAAAGGAGAAAGATGAAGGAAAAGAGACCGACAGGAGTTGATTTGTTCGCTGGTTGTGGAGGGTTTTCATTAGGTATGCGAAGGGCCGGGTTTAGAATTCTGGTTGCGGTTGAAAACGATAAGTGGGCAGCGCAGACGTACAGGGCTAATCTTAAAGGGATAATTGTTATTGAGGAAGATATTAGAGGACTTACTGCAGGAAGATTATTGGAAATAGCCAAGATCAGAAAAGGAGAATTGACTTTACTGTTTGGTGGCCCTCCTTGTCAGGGTTTTAGTTTGATGAGTAGTAACCGAAGTATTGATAACCCTAAGTCAAAACTGATGAATGAATTTGTACGAATGGTGAAAGGTATTAAGCCAAGAATGTTTTATATCGAGAACGTGCCTGGATTGTTCGCATTTAAGGATTTCTTTATTTTATTGATGGAGTGTCTTGAGAATTGCGGTTATACAACTCGTTGTCTTATGATGGATGCGTGTAGTTATGGTGTGCCACAACATAGAAAGAGAATCTTTATCCAGGGCACTAGGAAAGACTTAGGTATATTACCGGTTTTTCCTCCACCTACTAATTTTAGTCCGGAACAATTAAAAATAAAAGATAACCAGATCTTTCAGCCGGCAGTGGTAGCTGTGAAATGCTTTGCTAAGAACGGATTTTCAAAGGAAGAGGTCAAAGACCTTTACTGGAATACTAAGCTAGGTATTCAGATGAACCGTAAGAGAGCGTTATATGTATGGGAGTGCGCTGTAGGAGAGTTAATTGGAGAAGCAATAAAGGACGTGATCATACTCAAAAAATGAAAATAATACTTGCGAGAGTAAGGAGAAGGAGATGAGAAAAGAACCAAAACCTCAGTATGCACCCCCGAAAAAAATTGTCCCTTGGCTCTTTTGGTATAAATGCGTTACATGTGAAAAACTTATTAAACATGAACCTGTTTGGAGGTATCGAGGCCGGACTGTCTGTTGTAAATGTGCTGAAACACCTAAAATAGCCATTGGACAGATTAAGCAGTATATAAAATATGGCGATCTTAACATTGAAGAGGATTAAAGGAATAGAATGAAAATATCTCTCTTAACTGACTGCCCTAAACATAATCTCGCTCTTATGAAATTGAGTACCTACCATAAAAAGGCGGGTGATCAGGTTAAATTGAATATGCCTCTTTGGCCAGCGGACTATCGGTATGGCTCATATATCTTTGAGAATGGTATAAGATTTGGAGACCAGGAAAGGGGAGGAATAGGGGCAAGGCCCAAAGTCAGGCTGCCAGAGGATATAGAGAAGCTAATGCCGGACTATACCCTCTTCAATGTTGACCACTCACTTGGCTATACCTTCCGGGACTGCTACCGAAAATGTCCCTTCTGTAAAGTCCCTCTTCTTCCACAAAATCTGCTTCATCACTCTATTTGGGAATTTCACGAGAAACGGTTTGATACTATCGAGCTTCTAAACAATAACACCTTCTTCGATACCCTCTGGGAATATACTTTTAAGGAGATATACAAGGCAAAACTGAAGATTATTGAGCACGGAATGGATTTGAGAATGCTCGATGATCATAAGGCTTGGTGGATTAAACGGCTGATGTGGAAGAATGAACCGAAATTCGCCTGGGATCAGATGAAAGATGAGAAAAAGATAACAGAAGGAATAAAGTTACTCCAGAAGCACAAGATTGAGGGAACGATTTATGTCCTGATGGGATTTAACACTACCTTTGAACAAGACCTTTATCGTTGCGAGATTATCAATTCTATGGGATCCAAACCCTTTCCTATGCTTTATAAACCCACAAAAGAGCTAAGAAGGTTCAGAAGGATGATTTATTTAAGATACTACTCAAAATATAAAAGCATAAAAGAGGCTTGGAAGGATTATAAGAGAGGACGGAGAAAATGATTAACAGACCTATCAGAGTGCTTGTTAGGGGTTGGGTGACTCTTGCTATACTCACACTTGGTTATTGGACTTGGACTCATCCAGAGATAAGCCATTGGACAGATAAGGTGCTAATAATCTATTTCTGTATCTTTATTTGGGTTTTGGCAATGAAAGGACTAAAAAGTTGGTGGTCAAAGAACTTCTAAATAAAGTATTCGGAGTCCCTAGTAGGCTCTATCATGGCTGGTTGGTTAGGCTGTCGCTGAATATCCTGAAGAACTTAGATAAGAATATGATAAAAGCTCACTGGCCTCGCTATAAACACAGACAGTTTTGGAGGGATTTTGTCAACTCCCCGGCACACAGTCAGGCGATTGAGCTTAGTTTGAGGAAGAAGAAGTAATGGCTAATCCCCAGAGAGAACATGGACATCTAGATTTAGCTAATGACATAGTGGAAGCACTAGCTCACACACAACTATCGGGCTATGAAAGCAGGGTCTTATGGGCACTTTTCCGAATGACTTGGGGCTGGGTGGAATTAAATGAAAAACGAAACATAAAAAGGGATAAAAAAGGACAACCTGTAAAAAAGAAAATGGCAAGTATTTCATCAAAAGACTGGATTAAACTTACAGGACTCAATAAACACAACATCTCAAGAACTTTAAGACAGCTTCTTCTTAGACGAATGGTTATCAAAAATGATAACAATAATGAGTGGGGACCACAAAAGAACTATGATAAGTGGCTAGAGCCGATCTTGAAAATCGTTATCAAAAATGATAACACCTACTTTGTTATCAAAAATGATAACGCTTTTATCAAAAATGATAACGGAATTAGCGAAATTGATAACAAACAGGCTCCGAAAGAGCTATTTACAAAGCAACACAGACCTCTTAAAGAAACTCTTAAAGAAACTCTTAAAGAAAGTAAACCTAAACCATGTGAAGCAGAAAATCTTGCTTCACTCTCCTCGCTGCCGGAGCACCCCGCCAGACAAGGAGAAAAAAGAAAAGAGTCGGAAATGAGCCAAATCCGAGAGGTCTTTACTTATTGGCAGCAAACCTTTAACCACCCAAAGGCCCTGTTGAGCAAAGACCGAGCGGGAAAGATACGCTCCCGCCTGCGGGAAGACTATACTATCCCCCAGTTAAAGCGTTCAATTGACGGGTGTAAAGCAAGCTCCTACCACATGGGAGATAATAAACAGGGAAAGGTCTATGACAGTATTGGTCTCATCTTCAGAAGTGCGGAGAAACTGGAAGACTTCTGGGGATACCTCAAGAAAAAGGAACAAAGCTATGACAAACTTATCAAGCGGTTTAGTAACAGATGATTATGATTTGGAAAAAGAAGTAGAGAAAATAAGGTCTATTAAAGGCTCATTAGATAAAATAGCAACCAAGTACGGTAATCCGCATCGGCAACTTTTTAAAGACTATATCAGCGGTAAGGTTAGCGTTGATGAATTGCATAAAGTATTACGAGGTAAATTGCTGAAGACTGTTTATAAGATGAAAAGGGAAAAATATCCGCCCAAACCCACAAAAAAGAGTTCTGCCAATATGGATGGGTGGGGCAGAGCATGTGCTAGTCTAGGGTCCACCAATGCGGGCAATAAATATTGGTTAGGGGTGCTATTGAACGATATAATAGAAGGTAAATTGGAAGCCGAACAGGGCAAGAGAGAAGAAATAGAAGAATTATTGAGCGAATGGTATTAAAGAAGAAATCCAGACGCTATTTAATGGATACCCCAAATAATGAAATGCCCTATCTGTAGTGCTTTTGTGGAACTAGAACGAATGAACTTTATCTACCAGGAGGGCAAGAATATAAGGGTGGAAAGAACCTGTAACTGCGAGAA
>WJOQ01000127.1 GCA_009618505.1 Clostridia bacterium
AGATACTACGGAAGATCCCGATAAATTGACCCGCTGGATAATACTGGTTTATGATCTCAAATGGACTACGCAAACTCAGAAAATAGGAAGGATTAATAGGTGCAAGGAGCTCGCCGAAAAACGCCTTCTTCCATTGAAAAATATAAACAACGAAACATAAGACTTGAATGCCAAAAAGCTTTAGAAATCTTTTATCCTCTGCCATTTGTAGTACCAAAAATGGCATTAGCCACATAAAGTAATGTGCATGGAAAAAACAAGTGGCAAAGAATGTTAATAACAAAACCAGCGTGCTCTTCCACAGATTGGCAAAAGAATGATCCGTATAAAAATAAGTATAAAGTAACAACAAAGTAAAAGCCAGAGGAAATATGAATACATAGTCTCCCACAAATCCCAAATGAAAACCCATGCTCAATGGGAAATCGGAGTGATGCATTCCCAATAACGTACTTATCTCATCTTTTCCTGAGAACAATTTGCCCAAAACAGTAATAGTCCCCAAAGGAACTAATCCCCAGAAGATTAATTCCAGTCGTCTCCATAATTTCCTTCCCAGGATAACGACAAAAAAAGGCAGTAGAATTAAGGGATAAAACCGAATAACAATGGCCAGTCCTAAGCAAAGAAGAGACCTTCTGGAGAAATTATTCTTTGCGTAGTAGAGGCTTAGCAAGATAAAGAATATAGCTATAACCTCGTATCGAGCAGCAAAATAGGTGGCAAAAATTACCACAGGATTGATCATCCAAAATTTAAAAGCCCTTAACCCTTTTTTGCTATCTTGAAAAATGCCCAGGAGTATAAAAACACAGCCTAATTCAAAAATCAGATAGGGTAATTTAAAGATAAAGAGAGTTCTAAATACGAACAGACTATTAACAAAGACGGTAAACATTCCCCAGGTCGGGTCCCCTCTCATTTGAGGATTGCTAAGAATGGCACTAAAATAAGGCATAAACGGTTTGAAGATCCACAAGAAAAAAGCATGAATGTAGTGAATGGCTACCTGGGATTTACCTATCCAAATAACCCCGCGGTAAGCAATGAGGGAAGAGCGTGTATAAATACCAAGAAGGTCAGGAAAATATACCGTAATTGGCATGATAATAAGCCTGATTAAAAGTCCGATCAAGAGCCATTTATAGATACTCCTTTTTGCAGCTGCATCTTGGCGATATACAGAAGGAATCAATTTAGAGAATGACTCCACTATTTTCCTGCCTGAATCTTTTAGCCTATTAGACATTTTACTCCCCACGGCTCATCTTCATAATCTGTTTTGGCAAATCTTCAAAGATATCTCTTCTCCTTATCCTCCATATCCACCTTTCGGATAAGATATTCTCCATATCATAAAAGGGTACTTTTCATAAACAACATCAAGATATTCTGGCTCAAGCACTCGAACTATTGTAGGATATTTTCTCCCACCCCGGTAACGAAGCTCCCATTGATATTGACTAAAAACAAGATGAGTAATTCCGGCTCTCTTTAATTTTGCCAGAGCCCCCTCAATACTGTCCGTACGCTCAAATTCAAAAGACTTCACATAGGGACGATCACAATAAAAGGTCCGCTGGAAATTTAACACCCACACTTTCGCCTCAGGAGATGAATTCTCATTGATATATCTAAAAACAGCGTAGGTTTCCTCATTTTTCAGAATATACTCTTCTTGAGATTTTAGGCCAGAAAAAACCAGTATCCGTTGGTAAATCTTATCCAGACCTTCAGGGGCTAAATAGAACATTTGAAACAAGATTGCTAAGATAAGAATTGTATAAAGAGTAGTTTTAAAAAATCTATTGAAGCTGGGTATCTGCGCTATTATATAGCCAGTCATTATTCCTAACAAGGGCAAAATAGGCACTAAATAACGCTTGACAGACGCAAATGTTACCCAGAGAATAAAATATCCTGCGGAATAGAAGAACACAAACTTTATCAGCCTGCTCCTGCGAAAACGAGGAAAAAGAAAAAGGGGTAGGAAAGCCAAGAATAATATACCTATTGCTCCATAACCCTGGAATCTACCACTATACATACTCACATCCCAGCAAAGGAGAATAATTCTCTTGGGAAGGGAAAGATCAAGAGCAAAAGCTGGTTGAGAAATCCCTAGGTTCAAGAATCCTGAGGCCCATATTCCTCTGATTACTCGCCAGAATCCCAACAAATAACCCTGCCCCATATCAAAAATCGAATACGCTCCAATAAAGTAAGCTCTAATATACCAGAAACTACCTATCAGTCCTGCCAGGGCAAGAAAAACCAAAAAATCTCTGATTACCCGCCAAGATTTTTCTTTCCTTGCAAACCAACCACCCAATAAAATCCCTGCGGATAAAATAACCACAAGAGGCAGCCCTGCGTATTTAGTACCTATGGCCAGACCACTAATTATTGCTGAGAGCAAAAGCCAGCCTTTTCTGCCTGAACTCACCCACCTGACAAGAGCATAAAAGGCAAAAAAGGTATAAAAGGTAAGTCCCAGATCTACATAGGCAGTGCTAGACATATAAGCCACTATTGGGATTGTATAAAAAATGGCTGCCGAAATTAGTCCTACCCGCTGAGAGAAATACCTCTTTCCTAAACTATAGACTCCTGCTGCTGTCAAAAGACCAAAAGCAAAGTGAATGAGCTGCGCTAGGATGGCATCCTTGATGAAGAGTGCCATTCCATAAAGAATACCTACATTAAATGGCTGAGCCCACTGAAGAAAATTGATGTAAGGGATACTGACCAAGCGATGAAGACGATTCCATTCTTTGGCTTTGGCTAGATGTTCACCCAAACTATCCCAACCAGAAGGCAGAACTGATGCCCCCAGTAGGTTAAAAAATATTTGAATGGCTAGAATCAAAAGGAGAACTGTCTCTATAGAAGGAATTCTTAACTGAGCCGAGACGGCTTTGAATCTTCCTTTTATCTGATGAATAATATTTCCTATCTGGCGGTAGGTGAGAACGAACATTCCTATAAAGAATAGATTAATAACCCACCTATTCAAGAGTCCTGCCAGGCCAAACCCAATTATGGCATAGGTAATAATAGCCAGGCCTACTGCCAGGCCAAATAAAAAAGACTCCAAAAAAGAACCACTTTCAAATTTAAACCATCCAAGAATCTTCCTGCCTAAGCCAGCACTGACCAAAAGAAAAACGACAAGCAGGAAAATCCGGAAAAGTATCTCTCCTAAACTCTCCCAGAGAATACCTCCTCGCCAGAAATAAAGATAGCTACCACAAATAAATAGTACCCAACCGAATATTAGAAACCACATTCCCTTCTGCAGAAATCTTCTGCCAATAAGCTTTACTCGATTCATTTACTTCACACCCCTGCCACACCTAGTCTTTCTCGCCTTACCATTTTTCGTGATATATTCAATCTCAAATCGCCATATTTCTCGTCAGCCAAATCTGAAAGAATGGATCTACTATATGGTATTTACCATTATACTTGGTTACTAGACCATTTTTCACTAGTGCCCTCAAAGATGTTTGTACTGAAGCGCTGGAGCCTAGATTACATAATAGGCGACTATCTTGAGAAAAAATTTCATCGGTTTTAACCAGAGCACTTAAAACTGCTCTTTGATGAGGCGAACAGAAATCGTGCCAACTATAAAAGAGTTCATTTTGGCTGAGCAAAATCTCCTCTAATGCATTTTTTGTATCACAATCTTTAACTTCATCTTCGGCATTTAACCATATAGTAGAAGACAACATCTGGACATAGTAGGGAATATTTTTAGATAGCTCGACTATGTTCTTAGCCAACAAATTAGATATCTTCTTACTGCCTGACTTAAATCGCTTGCACATAAAATTGACTAATTCCTCCGTGCAAATGGGAGGCAAGGGATAAACCTTAGCTGATCTATAGAATGCTCTACCTGAATCGCTAAACATCTCCAGGATAATATGAGTCTTACTGCCCATGAAAATGTAACAAACCTCACTGTGATGTTGAATGAAAGACCTAATTTTCTTCTCAAACTGCTTTCCATCAAATTGGCTGATTTCTTGAAATTCATCAAAGATAACAACTACCCGTCTCTTATAATCTTCTGCTATTTTTTCTGGGAGTTCATATACCTCCTCCAAGGCTCGTTCCACGCTTGTTTTTGTCCGAGAAAAATCAAACGATACTCTCCAGCTACCATCTTTTTCTACTGCAAAACTTGGGATAATTCGGCTAAAGAAATTTGCTATTCTTTCAACTTTTTCTTTTCTGGCAAGAAACGCCTGGCTAATAGCCTTGGAATAAATTTCCAAAAATTGAGCTACCGAACTTGCCCTATGAACGTCAACATAGATAGTGATAACTTCTCTGGTCAAAGCCTTCATCACCACTTTTATCAGTGATGTCTTACCCAGGCGGCGGTCAGAATAAATAAACACATTTTGAGCAGCCTCAATATACGACGTAAGCTCCCGAATCTCGCGAGTCCTATTGCAGAAATATTCACCTGTAACCGCTTCACCATACTTAAAAGGATTAACCATCTTTACCCTTCTTTATTATCATTGCATTATGTATTTTTACATAATGCAATATAACATAGTTGGATACAAAGTCAAACATCAATAACCCCTCTCAATCCTCTAGTCGTGGAACTTTAAACTTTGTTTTGATTTTACTATCAGCTATTTACTATTAACTATGAGCTATCTTGAACTACGAATTTGTCTTGGTTTTGCCATGAACTATGAACTATGAGCTTCTTCTCAGCTATGAACTATTTTGGACTATGTTTTGAATTTGGTTTTGAACTTGCTATGAGCCATGAACTATGAGCTTTTCTATACCCCTTCCCCTCCCCAGACAACCTTAACCGTTTTTATCAAAATCACAAAGTCCAGCCAGAGAGACCAGTTACGCACATAATACTCCTCCAGCTTTAATCTAT
>WJOQ01000246.1 GCA_009618505.1 Clostridia bacterium
GGTATCCTTCAGATTGCCAGGATTGTCCATGACAGGGGAGGATTTCTTTATCTGGACGGGGCTAATCTAAATGCCCTCCTGGGGATAGTTAGACCATCTGATTTGGGGATAGACATAATGCACTTTAATCTGCATAAGACTTTTTCTACCCCTCATGGAGGAGGAGGTCCTGGTTCAGGACCTGTGGGGGCAAAAAGAACACTGGCTGCTTATCTACCTGTGCCAATAGTGGAAAAGAATAGCAAAGGATATTATCTTGACTATGATAGAGCCAGGTCCATAGGAAAAGTGAGGTCTTTTTACGGAAATATCGGGGTCATCATCAGGTCATACTGTTATCTGCGGTCACTGGGTAAGGAAGGATTGAAGAAGATAAGTTACAATGCTGTCTTAAATGCCAATTATTTAATGCAAAGACTGAAGAACTATTTTTATCTTCCTTATGATGAGCCCTGTATGCATGAATTCGTTCTTTCAGGAAAAGATGGAAAGATGAAAGGCGTGAGAACCCTGGACATTGCCAAACGTCTTTTGGATTTCGGCTTTCATCCTCCTACTATTTATTTTCCCTTGATAGTAAAAGAAGCCTTAATGATTGAGCCTACAGAGACCGAGTCTAAGGAGACCCTGGATGCCTTCGCCTCTGCTATGATTCAAATTAAAAAAGAGATAGAAGAGGATCCCTCTGCAGTAAAAGAGGCTCCTCACAATTTATCGATTGGTCGGCTGGATGAGGTTAGGGCATCCAGGGAGCTAAAACTGAGATGGCAAGAGAAAAAGAGTGGCGATTAATTGAGTCTGACTGTCTGGATGCCTATACCAATATGGCTATAGACGAGGGCATATTCATTGGTAGAGAGAAACTGGGTCTTCCGGCTACCCTTCGATTCTATGGCTGGGAGCCAGCAGCCATCTCCATCGGCTACTTTCAAAAAATAGAAGATCCTTCCTTAAAAGAATACAAAAGACAGAAACTAACCATTGTCAGACGTTTCACCGGAGGAGGCGCCATATTGCATAAAAATGAGATAACCTACTCTTTAGCTTGCCCTACTAATGAGTTTATCGCCTTTAGCAATATTAAAAGAACTCAGCAGCTAGTTCATCAGGCTATAATCCTGGCTCTGCAAAGTCTGAGGATAAATGCCAAACTAAAAAGAAAACAAAGCAAGAAACCCGATCCCTATTTTTGTTTTGTCAATCCCTGCCAGGACGATGTAGTTGAAGACGGACAGAAGATTGTGGGAAGTGCTCAAAGGAGGAGGAATAGGACCTTTTTTCAACATGGTTCGATTAAGATAAGTCCTGAAAGCAGGGAAGAGAAAAAAAATAGAGGAAAAATCATAGATAGTTTAGTCCTGGGATTTGAGAAAAAATTCGGAATAAGATTATTGCCTGGTCAATTAACCAGAGAAGAAGTGAAGCTATCCCGGGAGTTAAGGGAGGTTAAATACAGCACCAGGAATTGGAATTACCGAAGATAAGAATGAGCTAGCCCAACAGACTAGCCTTCCTATTTGTATTCGATTCCTTTTGTTTGACTAACATAGACTTCTGCAATGTGAGTGGCTAAAGCCCCTTCGCCGCAAGCAACAATTATCTGCTTTAGAAGATTGTTTCTCACATCACCACAAGCAAAAATTCCTTTTATATTAGCCTCTAGGCGCTCGTCAGTCTTTATGAACCCTTGATTATCTAATTCTATAAAATCCTTAATGAATTCTGTATTAGCCCTTAGCCCAACGAAAATAAATATACCTGAGCAAATCAGGTTAGATATTTTTTCTGTTTTTAAATTCTTGATCTTAATTTTCTCAACTTCTTCTCCCCCACAGATTTCCTCTACTATTGAATTCCAAACAATCTCTATTTTTGGATTTTTGGTTACTCTTTTGGCAAGGATTTTTTCTCCTCTGGAACATTCCTCGCCGATGGACAAGGTAGACCTTACTGGCAAATTTGGCTAAATATAGACCCTCTTCCAGGGCCGTGCTTCCACCTCCCACTACTGCTACTGTTTTATTCTTGAAGAAAGGAGCATCACAGATAGCACAATAAGAGACGCCCTGCCCAATAAGTTTTTCTTCTCCCTCAACTCCTAATCTGCTTGGTCTGGTGCCGGTAGCAATTATTATAGTCAATGCTTCGTATTGTCTTTCAGCAAAGGTGCGAACAATCTTTTTTCCGTCTTGCTGGCTGATATTCTTAACTTCCTCCAATTTCAGGTTCATTCCCAGATTTTCTGCTTGTTTTTGCATTTGTTCGACTAGCTTCTGAGCGGGTATAGCGTCGGAAAAGCCAGGGTAGTTTTCAATTTTTGCTGAAAGTAAAAGTTGACCGCCTGGACTAAGTTTTTCCAAAACCAATGTTTTCAATTGAGCTCTTTGAGCATAGATAGCTGCTGTCAGTCCAGCCGGTCCTGCTCCAATTATTACCAGATCATAAAGTTCTTTCATATTTACCTTTTTTTCACACCTCTGGGGTCTGCCTAAAGGTTTTATAGCTGATTCCTGTCCATCCCAGTTTACTCTGTAGCCTTTGAAAGAAAAATCTTTCCTTTAGTCTGATTAGGGTAGCTTCCTGAGAAGATTTTTTAACTCTGATAATATCTTTCTTCTCCAGCTCAAAACCTATCTGGCCATCTACGGTGAGCAGAACTTTGTCCGAGGGGGGCTCGATGATAACCTTTATTTCATCCGTTTGAGAGATGATCAAAGGTCTTACGGCCAGAGTATGAGCACATATAGGGGAAAGCACTATTACATCTAAATTAGGGTGAACTACTGGCCCGCCAGCAGAAAGGGAGTAGGCGGTAGAGCCGGTAGGTGTAGAAATAACCAATCCATCGGCAGAGTAAGTGGTGACGAACTCTTCTGAAACAAAAGTTCTAAGATTAATGATGCGGGGACTGCCCCTTTCGCTGATAACTATATCATTTAAGGCAAGCGATGTTTCTATTTTCTTTTTGTCTCTGAATATACTTGCCTCCAGCATGAGACGTTTTTCTGTTTTATACTTTTCCCTTAATACTCTTGCTAATCCTTCCTTATATTGGGAGATGGGAATCTCAGTCAGAAAACCCAATCCACCTAGATTGATACCTAGAAGAGGAATATCATAAGGCGCGAAGTCTCGAGCTGCTCTACACAAAGTTCCATCACCTCCCACCCAGGCTAACGATAAGCTCCGCTCTTTTGCCTATTTCGTCTTTATCTGCTATCAGGTCGTCACGATTGATTTTTCCCCCTCCCCATCTAGTGACAAGAACCTGAATTTTTCTTTTTTCTAGCCATTCTATTATGGAAAAGGCATAATTAAGAGCATCTTTCTTTTCTCGATTTACTATTATTCCCACTACTTTAGACACTTTTTTCTCCGAAGTTCTCTCCTCTTTACTTTCCTACATCCAGAGCAAGGCCATAAAAAATCCCAGTATGCACCCTATTAATGCCTCTAATGGGTTATGCCCTAATTGTTCTATTAGTTGATGTTTTACAGAGCGACGTCGTGCTAAATAACGAAATAGCTCATTAATAAGTTCTGCCTGCCTTCCTGACTGTCTTCTGACTCCTATGGCTTCGTATATGGTAATTAAGGCAAGAACCAGGGTAACAATAAAAAGGGTAGAAGTTACCCCCTCTCTTATTCCTACTCCGGTGAGTAAGGCTACCACCGCTGCGGCATGGGAAGAGGGCATTCCTCCTGGCTCTATAAAACGATGCAGATTTATTTTTTTCTCGTTGACTGAGGAAACAATCACCTTAATAGTCTGAGCAGCAATCCAGGCCCAGAAAACACTTAATAATAAAGGATGAGTAATGAAATAATAGATTGTTCTGATCATATTAATCTTCTTGTTTGGGAAAGAGGAGGTTTTGCTTTTTTTTCTTTTCTATTTCGTTGTCTATCTCTTCTTTCTTCTCTACTTCTTCTTCTTTAGATTCTTCTTTAGATTCTTCTGTTTTCCACTTTTTTAGCTTAAACTTATTCTTTTCCTTTATCAAGACCTCGATTTTTTTCTCTGCTTCTTCTAGTTTTTTTTCACAGAAGCTAATTAAGTTCATTCCTTCTTCGAAGTTTTGTAAAGCTTCTTCCAAAGGGAGATTTCCTTCTTCCAGCTTCTGAGTTATCTCCTCCAGTTTCTCCATCGCCTGTTTCATATTTCACCGTTTACCTCCATTAATAGGCAAAAGGGGACGGTTCTATTTTTATTCTATTTCTATTATAAAAAGAGGTTAATTCTCTTCTCTTGCAGAAAATAGAACCGTCCCCTTTTGTTTACCCTTTTGCTTTCTCTTACGAGTAGCGAATCCTAATCTCTTTTAATCTGGTAGATTTCCGAATAAATTTCACCTTTATGTAATGTCACCCTTATCTTCTCTTTCTGTTTTACCTGCTTATACTCAGTGATTGTCTCTCCTCCAGGATGGCTAAAACAGATACTGTAACCTCTCTTGAGAACAGACAAAGGAGAGAGGTCTTCTAACCTATTCTTCCAGAGGAATAGGTTTTCTCTTTCCTTTTCCCGTTTAGCTTGTCCCAGAGTAACTAGTTTTTCTATATTTCTTTTTAATTCTTCTTTCATTAGTTCCAATTTTTTCCCGGGAGAGGTACGTTCGAAATTAAGACTTAAGTTTAAGAATCGATTTCTTTCCAGTTTACCTTTCTGAACAAGATAGGAGATCATTCTTCTTTCTAATTCATCAATCCCTTGTTTGAGATCCTCAATTGGTCTGTAGGGTTGTTTAAAAGGAAAAGAATTCCTTATTCTCTCCAGGTTTGAGTCAGAAATCTCCAGATAATTATTTATTAATTGAAGAGTTCTTTTCTTTGCGTTTTCCAGAAGCTCAAGCAGGTCTTTCTTTCCAGGAATAACGAGTTCTGCCGCTGCCGAAGGAGTAGGAGCTCTTTGAT